>JAXDMH010000787.1:0-3658 GCA_034666225.1 Myxococcales bacterium | reverse complement strand
GACGAAGGACTGACCGCCGAGCTGCTGGTCGCGTTCTACGGTCTGCCTCGGCACGCGTTGCATGCCCACCGGCTGACGTTCCCGCATCCCACCACGCGCCAACCAATGACGATCGAGAGCCCGCTGCCGCGCGATCTGGTCGATTACATGGCGGGGCTGGCGTGACGCCAGGCCGGCGCTACTTCGGCGCCAGTTCCTGCCGGCGCTATTTCGGCGCCAGTTCCTGATCGACGATGCGCTTGACCGCGCCCGATTCGAACTTGCCCTTGTTGGCCTTCATGACCTCGCCGACGATGCGTCCGGCCTGCTTGGGGTCGGACGCACCCAGGCGCACCAGCGTCTCGCGCACGGCGGCCCGGACCTCGTCCTCGCTGGCTGCCTTGGGCAAGAACCGGGCGCAAAACTCGATCTCAAAGTCGATCTGAGGCAGCGCGTCGGCGCCGCGCACGCCCACGGCCACGTATTCCTCGCGGGCCTTGCGCAGCTGCTTCTGGTAGGCGGTGACGACTTCCAGCCAGAGGTTGTCGTCCAGCGGTCCTTTGAAGCCGGCGGCCGTGCGGCGCTCCATGTGCTTGGTCTTGATCATGCGGATGCAATCGGCCGTTTGGGGGTCCTTGGCGCGCATCGCGTCTTTCAGCAGATCGCCAAGCTGAGTTTCGATGGACATGGAGAGCTCCTTGGAACAAAAGACACTAGGGCCGAAGCTGCGTCATCGCAACGAACCTGTGAAAGCGTGGCACGGTTCCTTTCTGATGACCCGAACGTCGGCTAGAATTCACGGGCAATTTAGGGTGATCCAGCTGGCTCGTTGGTTGCTAGTTGGAACTACCCGGGAGTAACCGTCATGTGGAACAGCAAGCTGTCCGGCGCAATTCTGGCGGCCGCGCTTTTGGCGCAAGTGGGTGCCCTGGCCGGTGCCGGCGTGGCTCGCGCTGACGAGTTCGCCAATCCCGCCGCCGCGGCCCAGCCAGGCCAAGCAGGCACCGACAGTCCCATTCCTCCCAATGTCGAGGCGCAACCGGTCCCCTATCCGACGGGCGGTTACTGTTACACCGGCCCTCACCCAGCCGACACCCGCGTGGAAGGCGGGCCGGCCTTCGACGAAGCGCAAGGGCCGCACATCCACAACTATCCGCCCATCGACCTGCGGTTGTTCACCTTCAAAGACGGCTGTTACTACTTCATCGGCGACCCGCGCGATTTCGGCTATGGCGGCCAGACGTACAGCTACTACGGCGCGCACCCGGTCCAGGACACCTACGGCGGCGGCTGGTGTTTCATGATGGGCGGGCACTATCACATGTGGCAACCGTGGTCGCCGTACTTCACGGTGGTCGGCCCCTGGAACTACTGGTACGGGCCCTACGATCCATTCTTCTGGGCGTACTGGCCGTACTACTCGTTCTATTACCGGTCCTATTATCCGCGCTATTACGGGGGCGGACGCTTTTCCCGCGGCGGTGGGTACGGCGTGGCGCCGCCCATCCGCAGCGTGCCGGCGCCGGCCGGTGGGTGGCGCGGATCGCCGCAGTCGGCCGCAGGCGGCGGCGCTCTTGGCAGCGGCGGCGGCGGCTGGCGCGGAACGCCCCCCTCGGCTCCCGCCACGTCTTCGCCCTTGCGCTCGTCGGGCCCTGGCTGGAGCGGCGCCCCCGCCGGCGGCTGGCACGGCTCCCCCATGCCTGGCGGCGGCGTGCGCCCGTACTCCGCTCCGTTCCGCCCCAGCGTCCCTTCGGGCGGCGGCGGCGGCTTCCATTTCCGCGGCCATCGCTAGCGCAGGGGCCGTCCGCGGTCCCCCACGCTCAGTTGTTTCCGTGCGGGAAGAACGTGTCGTCGTAGGAGAACTGCATGTAGCGGTCGAAGGTGATGGCGAGGAAGAGGTTGATGAGGAATGCCACCACGACCAGCGACTTGAAGACGCGCGACAGCGGGCGATGCCGCACGGCCAGCAGCATCACGAAGAAGATCATGTAGTCGAGACTGAACCGATAGCCGAACTGGATATAGCCGGAGTTCTGGTACAGCAGCGACGGCAGGGCGGTCGCCGCGATGGTCAGCCACAGCGGCTTGGTCAGCCGGTTCCGCTCCGCCGGCATCACGGTGTAGGCGAGGTTGGGTGACGTCACCAGCAGGCTCATGCCGTGCTGGCTGATCTTCACGTACGGGAAGTGGGTCATGATCCGCGGCAGCAGCACCAGGGCGGCGGCCAGGTTGCGCGACAGAAAATGGTAGTTGAACAGGCCCCAGCGCTGGATCCGTTCCTGCCACTGCACGTTCAGGAACTCGTGCCCAAAAGTGAACGGCCGCTGAAAGCGGGCCATGTTGTGCCAGACCAGCAATCCACCGATGGCCGCCACCGGCAGCCCGAAGCGCACCAGGCGGGGCAGCAGCGCGCGCCAGCCGCTGGCGTGGCGAAGGGCGCCCAGCCCGCCTGACATGCGGACCGCCTCCCACAAGAAAAGCGGGAACATCACCCAGGGCGGACGCGTGGCGAACCCCAGCCCGATACACAGGCCCGCCAGCGCGGGTCGCTGGGCGTCCAGCGAGGCCCAGGCGTATCCGATGGCCAGCGTGTTGGCCACGATCAGCGCCGTGAACCAGACCTCGCCCACCACGGCGCAGTAGTAGTAAACCGAGCCGACGCCGTAGAGCAGCGTCAGCCACAGATCGTCGACAGGCGTGCGCCGCGAAAGACCCCGGCGGCGCAGGTTTCCCAGCAACAAGAACATCAGGACGGGGTTGATCCCGGCCCACAGCACGGTGAACAGGACGTCGTTGAAGTTGAGCCCCCAGATCGCCACCAGCGGCATCATCAGGACGGCGGGGAAAGGGGGGAACGACACGTAACGGATGGCGCTGCGCGAGACAATGTCCGATTCGGCGATTGTCTCGGATTTTCCGCGCAGCGGATAAAAGCGATCGACGGGGCCGCCGGTGCGGCTGCCGTAGACTCCGTGCACCTCGCGGCCGTCCTTCAGCTTGAGGACGTCGACCTTGGCCCAGTCGTTTTCGTTGGGCGGCGGCCCCTGCAAGGCCAGCCGTCCGTGCAGCCAGCCCTCGGCCAGGTAGACAAAGTGGTTGTACTGCGAATGGCGGCGCAGGCGCTCGCCGGAGGCGCCCAGATAGGCCCCCGTAAAAATTATGTAAAGAACGATCAGGGCCTTTTTGGTCTGCAGAAAACCAGCGAATCTGGGCTGCCTGGGCGGGGCGGGCGCCAAGGGCGTCGCCGTCGTCTCGGGCGCAGCGGGCGGCACGTCGGGGGCCTCCCCGGCGGCGCTCACTTGCCGCTCCGTTCGTACACGGTGATGAGGGGGACACCTTCGCGCGTGCGCACGTTGACCGGTTTGACGGTGTGGTACTCGTCCCAGAACCAGGCTTCGTAGAGGGCCCAATGTTTTTCGTAGAACAGCAGGCCCAGGCTGGAGCGCTGAATGCCCTGCAGGCTGGCGCCCGTGTCGCCGGCGTCCATGGCCAGGCGTTTTTCCCGCTTGTACATGCGAAGCGCGTCGCCGATGACGTCGTGCCAGTACATGTTGGTGCGGTGAGGGTTGGCGTTGATCCAGTCGAGCATGGGCAGCACGCTGTACGCCCAGAACTGCCGGTTCATGCCCAGCGACGCGCCGCCGGCGAAACCGCCGGCGATCATGTTGTAGTGGCTGAG
>JAXDMH010000786.1:0-2691 GCA_034666225.1 Myxococcales bacterium | reverse complement strand
GGCGTCGGGCGAGTTTGACAGCGAAACGGTCAACGGCCCGATGGCGCCGGCCACGAAGCGGCGCCGGCCGTCGGCGTTGGCGACGCGGTCCGCCCACTGGCGGCACTGACGCGCCGACTGTTCGTTGATCTCCCAGGCCAACCCGTCCAGGAACGGATCGTCGATGATCTTCTGATAGAAGGCCGGATCCTTTCGCCCGCCGTGTTCGCGAGGATCGGCGACGAAGAACTCGCTCTGGGCGATGCTGGTGGCCCCGAAGGTGTTGGTCTCGATGATGTCGGCGCCGGCCTCCAGAAAGCGGCGATGGATGTCGCAGATCATCGCCGGCTGGGTCAGCGAAAACAGGTCCCCGTTGTTCAGGAGGTCCTTGGGGGCGTCCTTGAAGCGCGAGCCACGGATGTCCGCTTCCGTCATTCCATAGGTGCGGATGGTGGTGCCCATGGCGCCATCGATGATGGCGATGCGGCTTTCAAGCAGCTTTTGTAGGGGGTGGGTCATCGTCGTCATCGTCATCGTCAACCTGCCGCCTTCCTGGTCTTGCCAGGCTTGTCGGCGATAGCCAGGACCACCTGCAGATGCGGCTTCTTGATCTCGCGGCAGGCGATCTCGGTGCTGATGACGGACAGGCCAGCGCGTGACAATAAATTACGAACGGCCCGAGGCGAAAAGCCCGGGTGACGCTCTCCATAGCGGGCCGTCACATCCATCTGGCGATGCTCGTCCAGACACAGCAGGACCAACCGCCCCCCGGGGCGCAGCACGCGGGCGCACTCGGCCAGGGCACGCGGCGGTCGCTCGGCATAGGTCAGCGTGTGAAACATCAGCACCGCATCGAATGACGCGTCCTGAAAGGGGAGGTCGTGAAGGTCGGCGACCTGGGCGCGGACCTGGGGGAAACGGGCCAGGCGTTCGCGCGCCACTTCGATCATGCGCGGGTTCGTGTCGACACAGGTCAGCGATCGGCAATACGGGGCCAGGGAGCTGGCCGCGGCGCCGTCACCCGAGCCGGCGTCAAGCACGTCGCCCAGCTTGAGCAAAGCCGAGACACCAACCGCCAGCGAGTGCCAGGTGCGCCCGGGCGAATAGTCACGCTCGATCTCGTCCACCGCGGATTCCGGCAGGCCTTCCCGCCGCTCGGCGTCCAGCTCGGCCAGGCGCCTCTGATCGCCCTCCAGGGTCGGGTCGCCCGAGGTGGTCGCCTCGTCAAGAACGACGCGAACCGCGCCGGGCAGTCCGTCGGCGGCCAACGCATAGAAGGCCTGCGCGCCTTGCCGGCGATCCTGCACGAAGCCGGCATCGCGCAGCCTCCCGAGATGCGTGGATACGCGCGACTGGGCGATCCCCGTCACCCGCACCAGGTCGGTGACGCAAAGCTCGCGTCGACGCAGGAGCAGGCACAGGCGCAGGCGATTCTCGTCGCCGAGGATGGTGAGGGTGTCGACTTGCTGAGCGAGGTTCATCTATCCGTATCCCTATATCTAGATATAAGGATATAAGCGGATTGTCGCCCGCGTCAAGGCAGGAGCGCGCCGCAATGCGCCGGGCGGCGCCAGGCGCCCGGTCAACCCGCCGCTACGGGCCTGCTCACTCGATCGGGTAGCCGCGCCAGACGTACAGCATCGCCTCGACGATGGTCTGGCGGACGGCTTTGCTGTCGACGTGACCGGCGCTGAGCGCGTGGTCGTAGTGATAGTGATAGCCGCGCAGCTTGAAGGCGGCGGCCATGCGCTGATTCGCCAGATCAAAGTTGCGATAGCCGCTGGGCGCGCCGCCGGCGCCCAGGTCGCCGCTCGCCGACTCGTGCCAGATGCGGAACGGGCGGTTGACCTTGGTGTTCCACTGGCAGCCAGTCACCGCCTCGCACTTGGTCTGCGACAGCGGCGTGTCGCAGGGACCGGGGGCGCTGTCGCCCTTGAATCCGCCCACCGGTTCGCAGTTCGCGACGATGAGGCCATTCGGCGCCGCGCCGTACGGATCGATGTCGTGATAGATCCAGGCGCCGTGCGGGAACGGCGAGTTGGCCGGCACCTGCGTCACGTACGTGCCCGAGTAGGTGATGATGCGGCGAAAGTAATCCGGGTGCCACCAGGCCATCGAGAACGAACCGGCGCCGCCCGAGCTGCCGCCCAGCACACCGTGGCCTTCGGGATCGTCGGTGAACTTCAGATCGATGTTGTGCGCCTTGGCTTCCATGATGGCGCGGGGAACGATCTCTTTCATGGCGTACTCGGCGTACAGGCCCGAGACGGTGTCGTACTCCAGACCGCGCTCGCTGCCGATGTAGTCACCGCCGCCGCTGGGCGCGAAGATCACGACGATCACCGGCAGCATCTTCTTGTTGATCAGGTTGTCCAGCAGGCCGGGCAGCTCGCCACCACCCATCGCGTCCTGCGTGACCATCATCGCAGCCGGCTTGGCCGCGTTGTACTGCGACGGCACGTACACCGACACGTTGCGCGTGTAGTTGCCGGTCAGGCCCTTGTAGATCTGGCTCTGCGCGCCGGTCATGGCGAACGAGAATCGCGTCCCCTTGGGCGCCGCCGGATCCGACAGGCGCGGATCGGCCGTATAGCTGGGGCCGATGGTGCGATCGCCGTCGCCTTCGCTGCCGGGATCGACGAGGCTGCCGCCGGTTCCCGACGGGGCCGCTTCGGGTGCGGCGTCGTCGCCACCGCTGGCGCCGCCGGAGCC
>JAXDMH010000785.1:0-2730 GCA_034666225.1 Myxococcales bacterium | reverse complement strand
CCCTGGTAGATGACACACGTCGAAGGCGTGGCGGGATCGCCGTCCCAATCGTAGGGCAGCGTCTGCGTGGTGCAGCCGTTGCTCTTCAAGATGCGATCGCGGGCCACTATCGCGCCCGCGAAGGAATTCTGATCGTCGTTGACGTCGTGAGCGAACAGAGCGGCGATCGGACCCTTGCACATCGGCAAGTTGACCTGGTTGCCAGACGCGTTCCCCTGTCCGCGCACGATGCCGGCCCGCACGCAGCCGATGGTGTGGGTCAGCCATGATCCGCTGCTGAACCCGGCCATGAAGACCCGCGCCCGATCGACGCAGCTACTGGCCGACACCTCGGCCAGCACGGTGTCGAAATAGGTGACGTCGGGGCCGGTGGGCGAATATTCAAAGCAGGTGCCCACCGATTTCAGAGCCACCACGATGGCGTCGCTCTTCGAAGCGGTCTCGATCGGAAACGGAGTGCCGCCGTTGCCACCGCAGCCGTGGCCCAGCACAATCAGCGGATAGGGCCGCTTCGGATCGTATCCACTGGGAAGGTAAAGACGGTACGAACGGGCCACGCCGCCCGACATGGTGTTCTTTGACACGTAAGTGGCCAGCGTTTGCCCTGCCGGCATGCCGCAACCGGCGCTGGCCATGGCCGGCGCGCCGTCCGTCGGGGTGCCGCTGCTGTCTCGCGGTGCCGTCTCGGTGGCGGCGTCGTTCGCGGCGTCAACCGGGGCCGTCGTGCCACCGCTGCCGGTGATGCTGCCGCCGCTGCCGGTGGTGGCGCCACCACTGCCGGTGACATTGCCGCCGCTACCGACGGACGCGCCGCCCGAGCCGGCGGAGGTCGGCATGCCTCCGCTCCCCGTCGTCGGTGGGCTGCCGTCGGAGGAGGTTGTGCATCCGGCCCAGCATGCGGCCCAACATCCGAACCCTAACAACGATCCAATCAGGACCGGCCGTCGCGTCGCGAACATGGTGCCTCCTGTCAGCGATCAGTCGCGGATGATAACAGGTTGGTTCCCATTTCGACCGACCACAGTGCCGATCGTGCTGGAATCTTGCTCTCTTCTTGCGCGCAGCGTCTACCGCCGAGTCGCTGCAGTTGCCTTCCAGTAGCCGCCGGCTACCGCCAGGATCGCGACGTAGGCCAAAGCCACACCCCGGTTGGTCCAGGCCATCGCCGCCAGCGCGATCAATGCCAGGACCATCGCGACGGCGGGGAACCAGGGATAGGCGACGGCGCGGAACGGTCGTGGCAGCTCGGGCTCGCGCCGGCGCAAGGTGAACAGCGCCACCATCGACAGCGCGTACAACGTCAGCGCGCCAAAGCCGGACAGCACGATCAACTCGGCGGTGTGACTGGACAGGATGGCGGCGATGCCGATGGCCCCGTTCACGATCAAGGCGACGGCCGGCGTGCCGGTGCGTGGATTGATGCGGCCCATGAAGCGCGGGGCGTAACCGGTGCGTCCCATCTCCAGCGCCGCGCGCCCGGCGGCCAGCACGATGCCGTGAAACGAGGCGACCAGACCGAACAGCCCCACGGTGATCAGCAAGTGATAAAGCGCGCCGCTGTTGCCGACGACGCGGCCCATGGCCAGCGGCAACGGGCTGTCCGACGCCGCCGCCCCCGGCGACGGGAACACGATGGCGGACCAACCGGCCACGCCGATGCTGCTGAAAAACACGCCCAGGGCCAGCACGACCAGCGTGGCCATGGCCCAGCCGAACCCCCGCGCCACGTCGCGCTGGGGATCGCGCGCTTCCTCGGCGGCGTTGGCCACGCCTTCGATGCCCAGGTACAGCCACACGGCGAAGGGCAGGCAGGCGAACAGCCCGCTCCAGCCGTGGGGCAGCCCGTCCAGCGCCAGGTTGGCGAATTGAAAATGCGGCGCCGTCACCGCGATGAACAGCAGCAGCTCACCGACGGCGGCGATGGTGACGAACAGCTCGAAGGCGGCCGCCTGCTTGATGCCCCAGATGTTCAACCCGGTGAAGAGAACATATGCGGCGATGGCGATCGCCGACGGCGGCACGGCGGGAAAGAACAGGTTGAAATAGGCGCCGATGGCGGCGGCGATGGCCGGCGGGGCAAACAGAAACTCGACCAACTGGGCCACGCCCAGCACCAGGCCGCCCAGCGGACCGAAGGCGCGCAGCCCGAAATCGAAGGCGCCACCGGCGCGGGGCAGGGCACAGGCCAGCTCTGCATAGCTGAAGATGAACGTGACGTACAGGACCGTGGCGATGACCGTCGCCGCCAGCATCCCCCAGGTGCCGCCGAGGGGCAGGCCCAGGTTCCAGCCAAAGTACATCCCCGAGATGACGTAGCCGACGCCGAGGCCCCAGAGCATGACGGGCCCCAGGGCTTTTTTGAGCTCGGTCATCGCAGGATCATCACTGCAGCGGGGTCACGTCGACGGCCACCCGTACGTCGTGGGTGCCGCCGCCCAGGATCACGCCGCGCATGGGCGTGACGTCGCCGAAATCGCGCCCCCAGGCCACGGTGATATGCCGGTCGTCAGGGATGAGGTTGTTCGTGGGATCGACGTCGATCCAGTCGAAGCCGGGACAGTACACGCTCAGCCAGGCGTGGGAGGCGTCGGCGCCCACCAGCTTGGGCTTTCCCGGTGGCGGCGTGGTCACCAGATAACCGCTGACATAACGAGCGGCCAGGCCCAGCGACCGCAGGCAGGCGATCTGCAGATGGGCAAAATCCTGGCAAACGCCGCGCCGGTGGCTCAG
>JAXDMH010000784.1:0-4328 GCA_034666225.1 Myxococcales bacterium | reverse complement strand
CGGCGCCCGTCGGCGCACAGCTCAATGGCTTCTTCGACAGCCTCGCTCTCGGTGCCAACGCAGTCGCGCGCCTCAAGATCGAGGGACAGGCGGCCCCGCTCTCCGGTTTGCCCGGTCGCGCCGACCTGGCCGTCACGGCGGCGTCGGTCACCGCCGGCACGACAGCGCTGGGCGCGCTGGCGCTTTCCTTCAAGCTGCGCGACCAGGACGTCGCCGCTGCCTTCTCGATGGCCTCCCCGGCGCGCCTTGACGTCAAAGCAGCGGGACGAATTGACGACGACCGGCACGGTGTCGCGCTGGACGCGCTGACCATCGCCTTTCCCGGCGATCGCTGGACATCGCAAGGGACCGCCCTCCTCCGCTTTGAAAACGCGGCGCTGTCCTTGGCGAACTTCCGCCTGGTCTCCGGCCAGCAAATCCTGGCCATCGACGGTGCCAAACATGCCGAGGACATCGCCGGCCATCTGGCGCTGACCGGGTTGCGCCTGGATCGCCTGCCCGCCGCGCTGATTGATCCGGCGTTGCACCTGGACGGCCAGCTTGACGCCGACATCAAGGCCAGCGGCCGAACCGACGCGCCCCGGGTGGCGGCCAAGGTTGCCCTGAAGCAAGTCCGCTATCAGGGCTTTTCGAAGATCGACGCCACGCTGGTGGCGGCCCTGCACGATCAACAGGTCGACGGCACCGCGACCGTCGAGGCGCCGTTCCTGCGGGCGCACGCGGCGGTCAACGTCTCGACCGAAGCGCCGGCCCCCGGCGCGCCGATCGACCTGCGGCTGGACGTCAGGCAGCTCGACGTCTCCCAGGTCTTGCGCGCGGCGCAGAAGGACCCGCTCGGCGACGGCCGGATAAACCTAAAGCTTCACTTGAAGGGAAGCGCCGATCAGCCCGATGTAGACTTGCTGGTTGACGGTCTTGATCTGGCGGTCAGCCGCCCCGCCAAGGCGGCCCAGGAACCAGTCCAGGAGCCAGGCAAAGCCGCCAAACCGATCGACATTGGGCAGGCGCGCGTCCACCTGACGTACGCCCAACGCGCCGCCAGGCTGAACCTCGATTTTCGGTCGTCTCACGGCGGAACGCTGCTGGTGGATGCGGCGGCCCACGTCGACCTCGGCTATCCACGCCTCACGCAAGAGCGTCTGGCGGTCGCCAAGATTCCCATTCGGGGAAAGGTGGTGGCCCGCAATCTGAACGTGGCGTGGATTGCCCGCTTCAACCCGCGCGTCGAATCACTGGGTGGTCAGGTCACCGCTGACGTGCGCCTGGCGGGTACCGTCGGTGATCCGCAATTCATCGGCGACGTCCGGTGGAAAAATGGCCAGGTGGTCACCACCGGTCCGGCTCCCGCCGCCGCCACCACCGCGCCCGCGCCCACCGGTCGCCGACAGGCGGCCGGTCGCCCCTCCTCGTCAGCCCGCTGAACGGTCGCCCGCGTGGCCCGTGCTGCGAAAGACGCGGTCCAGCTTCAACCCGAGATGCTCGACGGTTTCATAGCTGGGCAGTCCCGTGGTCGGCAGACCTTCCTTCTTCTGGAAATCGCGCAGGGCCTGGTGCGTGTCGCCATCAAACCGACCGGTCACCTGCGCTGATTTCAGCAGGCCCTTGGCGCGCAGCCGTTCCTGGATCAGTCGTTCCGCCCCGTCGTGCATCAGCCCTTGTGGCGTGCTGGCCACGGGAACGCCGGTCTCTGCCGCCACCTCGTGGTCCGGCTTGGTCGGGGGGACGGCCGCGGGCGGTGGCGGCGTGGCGTGGGTGTGGACGCAACCGGCGACGGCAGCCGCCATCACGATGGACCCCAGCGCCGCGCCGAGCCTTCGCGCCACTCGAATCATTGGCGCACCTCCGCTGGCGGCGGCAGGTGGGCATAGCCCGAGGTCAGCCCCTCGACGAAGGCGTTACGAAGGACACCGAAGATGGTCGGCCACAGTTGAACGTCCGGGCCATTCAATGTCCCCTTTATCGGGATCACCGTGGCGACGGCATTTCGCGGGTCGACCCGATCCGAGAAGATCTTGATTGCCAGATCGACCGCCCACGCCTTGATGACCGTGAACGGATTCTTCTCGGTGGGGCGGACCTTGACGTTCTTGAGGACCGGCTTGACCCCGCCGGTCAGCTCGCCGTTGCGACAGTCGAACTCGACGAAGATGTCGATGGTTCCCTCCGGCGCCTGGACCTTGGTGGCCGGCTCGATGAAACGAAAAAGCTCCGCCGATTGCAGTCCGATCAGCGCCGCCCGCCCGGAGAAGGTCAGCCCCTTCTCGAACGGTTCGGCGGTGATGAACAGCGACAGCTGCCCGCTGTTCGCCACGGTGCCACTGGCGGTCAGCAGCACCGGCCTGCCGTCGGCCAGGTGCAGGCGCGTGGTCAGGTTCTCGACCGACAGTTGCAGGTCGTGAACCCACAGCTCGGGGCGCTCGGCGCGGCTGGTGTCGATGAAGGCCGCCTGCCCGTCCAGGATGTCGATGTGGTCCACCTCCAGCGGCGTGATCCGGCGCAGCTCCTTGCCGAGATCGATGACCTCCGTGGGCGGGCCGGACAGCTTGGGAGGACCGCTGTCTCCGCTGTCTTTGCTCTTGGGCGGGTTGTCCGCCGCCGGGGGCGCAGCGGCATGAAAGAGACGGATCTTGGGCGCCACCAGCTTGATGGCTGAAAACGTGTCCTTGCCCTGCTTCTGGGCCTTGACCACGACCTCCTTCCACTGCGCCTCGAGGACGTGATTGCGTTCGTCAGGACGAGCGCCCGGCGCGGGATCGCCCGGCGTCGCCGCGCTCCTGGCGATGGGATCCGCAGCCGCCACGGATGACGCCTGGTGCCCGCATCCCGCCAGCCCCAGCCCCGCCAACAGGACCAAGCACAGCAGACCCCCGAGGATCACCGCCGGGGCAAAACGGGCGTCCCATCGCCCTGTCGCCTTCGCAATCGCCATCGCCGAAATGTGGGTCGCCCGTGGCTCTTGGCCACGGGTCGCGCCCCAACTTCAGGCGGGAATGGTGAGCGGTGGAATCGACCGCGCCTGGTGCACGTCCTCGCGCACGTGGCGCAGGCTCTCGCGCACCAGGGCCCCCATCGATTGGCAGCTCAGGAAACCCTCGTCCTGAAAATGCTGGGCCAGGCCCTCGCGCAGCATGGTCACGTTCTCGACGGGGGCGATGACGTCGTCCTCCATGGCGTCCAGCAACAGGTTCAGCCGCGTCTCGGCGATCTCGGCACGCTGAAGCAGCAGCGTGCGTTCCTCGCGCTGGTACTGGTAGGCCGTCTTGAGATCCAGCAGGCGCGTGCAGAATTTCACCAGGGCCAGGTTCTCCTTGAAGAACTGCGGCAGATAGAACGTGCGGCGGCCGCTGTACGACTGCTGGTCGAAGTCCATGGCCCGGATGCGCACCTGCCAGCCTTCAAAGTCGGGCGTCAGGACGACGACAAAGTTATAGCTGCGCATATCGCCCAGCAGGCGAATGAAACAGCGCTCGTTGAACTTCACCAGCTCCTTGGCGATGCGGATCGGTTTCAGGTCCCGGTTTTCCAGCCAGTGATCGATGAAGACGTCGCCCGGCAGGCCGGCGATGTGCTCCTCGACCAACGTCGAGGCGTGCGTGAAATAGTTGATCCGGTTGGGCGACAGCAGGTGCTCCAGCTCCAGGCCGTAGAGGCGGGAGGCGTCGGCGCGCTTGATATAGAAATAGTCGGGGTTCTCGTTGATGCCGTTGACGATCCGGATCCGGAACGGCAACGAATTGCCGAAGCTGCAAAAGTCCACCCGGTCGATGTAGAGGTGATCCATCACCGACGTGTCGCCGTCGACCTTCAGCAGCGCGTAGATGTACTTGAGGTCCTTCTTCAGGGCGGCCATCTCGTCACCGGGATAGATCACCGTCTCCCACAGCGAATCGTGTCCATCGGCATCGGCCAGCGGCACCGCCTCGCGAAAGCTTCCCAGCCGTTCGTAACTGACCGGCAGGGGAAGCTCGCGCCGGCACCGGGACAGATAGTTGCGCAGCGCCGGAGTCACCGGATAGCTGGGCTTCCGGCGCGTGCGGACAGCGGCGGCGCTGCTGTTCGCGGCCGTCGCCTCGGCGTCATCAAGACCATCGTCTGGGTACAAGGTCGACATGGGAATCCGGGCGGGCGCGGCCGCTGTGACAGCAACAGCGACAGCGCCCTGACCACAGAATACCGCGGAGCACTCATGATGGTCACTTCTTCCAGGGTGATCCCGTTACGCGCGGTGCGAAGATCAGCCACCCGATTGGAGGGCGGCTTTCGCGCGTTTGCGCTCCTGGCGGAGCGCCCTTTTCGGATCTGGTTCAAGAGCGCTCCTCTCCAGAGGA
>JAXDMH010000783.1:0-7495 GCA_034666225.1 Myxococcales bacterium | reverse complement strand
CACCATCGACCCAGTTCAGGTAAATCGCGATCTGACCGTTCTGATCGACTGGGGAGAGGGGACGTGAGTCTCCTGGAAGATCGAGGCCCCCGGGCAGCCGGCCCGATACCAGCTGAATGCGGTAGCCGATCGATTGAGGTGGCGAATCGTCGTCGGTGGCCGCTATCGACAGCGTCACCGTTCCAAGGTCATCACAAGAAGAGCTGCTCGACGAGCACCCTGGTCCTCCTTGTGGGCCCCGGCCGCGTTTGATCTCTTTCAGCATGACGATGGGCGGAGGAGGGGCGGTGATGTCGGTGGCTTGTTTCGAGGGGTCGATGACATGAGGTACTGCGCCGGGGACACTGCAGGCGTCGGCACGCTGGGCGCTAACCAAGACAGTCAGCATCACGATGACCAGACAGACCCGCACGCGCCTGTCGCTCATGAAAGCACCCACGGGCTCATCGTGTTGCCAGGTTAGCACCCAAGCGACCGTCCCTATCCTTTGCCATCTGCAGGCCCTCATTAACAACACAAGGAAGGCCGGGCGACTCGGCTACAATCGCGGTCCATGTCCTCCACGACCGCCCCACCCCGCTCGCGCCTGCGCGCGCTCTCGTGGCGTGACATCCTCACGGTGGGCCTCCCGGTGGCGCTGGTCATCGGCGCCGCCTTCGCCTTCGCGGGGCGTCTGGTGCAGACCGCGCCGCCCGGTCACATACGCATGATCAGCGGCTCGCCAGGCAGCAGCTTTCGCAACCTGGCCGAGAAATACAAAAAGATCATCGAGGGGCACGGCGTGAAGGTGGAGATCGTGCCGTCGGAGGGCGCGCTCGACAACCTGCGCCGGCTGGCCGATCCCCACTCGTCCATCGACGTCGGCTTCGTGCAGGGCGGCCTCACGGAGGGGGTCGACATCGCGCACCTGGTGTCGCTGGGCACGGTGTTCACCCAGCCGCTGATGGTCTATTACCGGCTGCCCCAGACCACCGATCGCCTCACTGAACTGAAGGGCAAGCGCATCGCCATCGGCGCCGAGGGCAGCGGCACGCGCGCGCTGGCCCTGAAGATGCTGAAGGCCAACGACATGGACGCCAAGAATGCCACGCTGGTCAGCGAACACGGCGAGGAGGCGGCGCGGTCGCTGGCGGCGGGCAAGGTCGACGCCGCGTTCCTGATGGGCGACTCGGTCACGACCGAGGTGATGCGCGGGATGCGCGAGGCGGCCGGCGTCCGCCTGATGAGCTTTCGCCAGGCCGACGGTTACGTGCGCCGTTTGAAGTTCCTGTCGCGCATGACGCTGCCCGAGGGCGCGATGGACCTGGGCCGGGATTACCCCTCGGAGAACGTCTCGCTGGTGGGCCCCGCCGTCGAGCTGGTGGCGCAGAAGAACCTGCACCCGGCGCTGTCGGACCTGCTGATCGCCGCCGCCCGCGAGATCCACAGCGGTCCCGGCATGTACCGCGCCGCCGGCGAATTCCCTGCCCCGCTGGAGCACGAGTTTCCCATCAGCGACGATGCCGAGCGCTATTACAAGTCGGGGGCCCAGTTCCTGTACAAGCGGCTGCCCTTCTGGTTGGCCAGCCTGGTTGATCGTGTGCTGGTGGTGGTGCTGCCGCTGCTGGTGATCGTGGTGCCGGCGACGCGCGCCGTGCCGTCGCTGTACCGCTGGCGGGTACGCTCGCGCATCTACCGCTGGTACGGCGCCCTGATGGCCATCGAACGCGACATGATGCTGGCCAAGACCGCCGACGACCGGCGCGCCATCGCCCAGCGCCTGGACGACATCGAACACGCGGTCAACGAACTGAAGACGCCGCTGTCCTTCGCCGATCAGCTGTACGTCCTGCGCGATCATGTGGCGATGGTGCGCCGACGCCTGGACCACGAGCCGCCCGCGCCCGCGACCGCCGCGCCGGAAGCACGCAGCGCCGCAAAACAGGTGTAGCATCGGGTCCATGCCCAAACTGAGCTTGCCCAGGGTGCTCGTCTTCGCGGTCGTCGCGACGGGGGCCGCGGTCGGCGCCACCTGCGGCGACGGGGGAACGCCCAGCACCGCCGACGCCGGTCAGGACTGCAGCTTCACCTGCGTCGCGACCAGTCCCAGCGACGCCGGCGCCGGAAGCGATGCCGGCGTGACCTGCCCCGTGTGTGCCAACCAGATGCGCCAATGCCCGTCCGGCTGTGAGCCGCTCGGCCTGGCCTGATGATCTCCCGCGGCCCGGTCGGGCCGCACGACACGCGGATTGACGACCCACGGAGCGGGGGCGGACAGCGAAGCTCTGTCTGACGGCGACCTTGCTCAAGAACAATCCCTGAGACGCAGCCGAACCCCGTGACGGGGACGCAGGGTCACGCTGGGGAACAGGGTCAGCGCGGTCTCCGGGGCGACCTCGAAGCGAAACCGCTGCAGGGCGACGGCCAGAACCAGCTTTGCCTCCATCATCGCAAAGCGATTGCCGATACAGACCCGCGGGCCGCCGCCAAAAGGAAAGTAGGCAAACCGCGGCAGTCGGTGCGCGAGATCGTTGTCCCAGCGCTCGGGTTTGAAGGCCTCCGGATCGTCGAAGGTCTTCGGATCTCGGTGAACCACCCAGGGTGACATCACGAACTCCGCCCCCTTGCGAAACCGGTAGCCGCCGATCTCGACGTCGGTCAACGCCTGGCGACCCAGCGCCCACGCCGGCGGAAAGAGGCGCATCGATTCAAGCACGACGGCGTCGGTGTATTTTAGGTTTTCCAGATCACCAAGGCCTGGCGCGCGCCCGCCCAGGACCCGATCCAGCTCGTCGCCCAGGCGGGCCTGGCATTGGGGATTGTTCGCCAGCAGATACAGCGAGTACGTCAGCGCCAGCGCTGTTGTCTCGTGTCCGGCCAGAAACAGGGTCATCGCCTCGTCGCGCACCTGGGCGTCGGTCATGACGCTGCCGTCTTCGTCGCGCGCGCGAATCAGCAGCGACAGCAGATCGTCCTGATCTTCTCTGGGTTGGCCGTGCTGGGTGAGCTGGCTGTCCTGACTGTTCTGCTGGCGCCGGCGCGCCTCGATGATGCCCAGGATCGTCTCGTCGACCTTGCGCGTGGACGCCCGCAACCGCCGGTTCGCCCGCGTCGGCACCCAGGCCGGTGGTTGATAGCGCGCCGCCAGTCCCAGGATGCGCCCGAATTCTTCCATCAGCTCCGAGATGATTCGCCCGATGTGGCCGGTGTCGGCGGACACGTCGGTGCCGAACAATGTTTCGGCCACGATGTTCATCGTCACGCCCATCATGTCCTCATGCACGTTGCGCACCTGCCCGGGTCGCCAGGTGGCCGCGGCCCGTTCGATGGCGCCCACCATGACGGCGGCGTACGAGGCTAGCTGGCGCTGGTGAAACGCGGGCTGCAGCAGTCGCCGCTGTCGCCGCCACGACGCGCCTTCATTGACCAGCAGACCGTTTCCAACCACCCGCGCCAGCAACCGGCTGGTGCGATCCTTGCGGAACTGGTCGGCCTTCTTGACCAGGATCTCTTCGATGCACGTCGGATCGGCGACGAAGTAGAGCTGCAGCGGCAGCCGCGTGCGCACGAACGCACCGTACCGACGGTGAATGAGCGTCAGTCCTTCGAGCAGGTTCGCGCCGAACACCCGGCGCAGCTCCCAAAAATCGCCCCACGAGGGACGGGCCGGGTGCTGTGCACGGAGCGAACCGGATTCGGGCGCCCGGTTCGGGGAGACGTCCCCAGTGGGTGCGCGCGCAGTATCGGGGGTGACCTCGCCAATCGCCATGCGCGAAGCTTACGCCTGCCGCCGCGCCGATGCCTCCTGGGTCCGTTCGCGCGGCCCTCAGGCCAGACACCTCGTGGGCGAGATGCTTAACACCCGCGTTTTGCCAATGATGTCGAGATTCTGATGAGGTCTGTGGCCACGCCGCCCCCAAAGAACGCGACCCGCTGGCGCTGTCTCAAGCTCGCGCGGACGCCGTGCGGGACGCGATGATGAGCCACGGCGCCCCCGCCGAGCGCGTGGCGGCCCTGGGCTTCGGCAGCCTGTACCTGCCCGGCAGCACCACTGACCCCCAGCGCGCGCAGCGTCCAGTTCGTCATGATGCGCAGACAGCGCTGATTATTCCGCCCACAGCTCCGCCTGCGCGCGGCCGCCGCCGGGCAGGTTGCCATAGCGGAACTCGACGCTGCTGATGACGCGGCGGTCGCCGGGCAGATCGATCACGTGCGAGCGCGTGTCGGCGCCGAAGACGTGGCGCGTGCGCGGCGAGAACTCCGTGCCGTCTCCGAAGCGCACGGTGAGGTCGTACATCTCCAGGGCGCTGTGCTCGACGACGACCATGATGCGACGGTACCTGCCTTCGCGGGCACCCACGGGGATGACGTCGCGATCGTGGGCGCCGTCGACCCAGCGCTCGCCCAGCCTGACCCATTGACCGGGGGGCCGCTCCCAGCGTGCCTCCGCGGCCGCTTCGCGGCGGGCCTCTCTTCGTTCTGCGGGCGGGGTCTGGTGGGCACACGCACCGGCGAGCGACACCAGCAACAAGACAAGCGCAGTTTTCGCGAGCATGAGACCTCTTGGGAGGACGACGCCTCTACCCGATGAGTAAGAACGAAGCGGGGCTTCGGCAACCCCGGCCTGTTCGTCAGGACAGCGTCAAGCCTGTCCGTCAGGACATCCTCATGATCGGCGGCCGCCCGCCGATACCCCCGCGCGGACCGCCGTCGCGACCATCCAGACCAGAAGCGCCATCAGCGCCAGACGCTGGAATGCCGGCAGTGCGGGACCCACCACGCGCGGGTGAATCATGTAGCTGTGGGCGTACAGGACTGAATCGATCGTCGCCGCCCCGACGGTGGCGACGGCCAGCACCACCAGCGGCCAGACGCCGGCGCGCGCGCAGGCCACCATCGCAAGGACGGCCGCCGCCAGTCCCGGCACCGACGAGGCGAACACCGCCACCATGTGCGCCGGCCCGTTCACCACCGGCACCGCCACCAAACCCAGCAGCGAAACCGCGCCCAGAACGCGGATCGCCAGCGCCCATCTTGAATTGCAGCGCCCCTCCAGCACCGCGGGCAACAGCCACCAGAAACAACCCACGGCCACGCCGAAGGCCGCCAGCGCACCACAGGCCAGACCAGCGCCCGGGTGATTGGGAGATCCGTTCACCGCCACGTTCTGCGTGAGGTCGCACAGGAAATTGCGCCAGAACGAATGCCCGACCGCCCCCGGCTCCAGCGCCGTGCCGCCGGGATAAACCGCCATCGCCGCGGCCAGCATCGCCACCCCCGATCCCACCGCCGCCAGCAGCGTCCAGGCCGTCACCGTCCGGGCCCGTCCGCGCGGCCAGCTGATCGTCACGTCGTGATGATACCCGCAACCGAAACAGACGGCGATTCACTGATCTGGATGCTGGCCCGCGCGTCGCCGGCGGCGGCCGATGGGGACGCCGTGGCGCCGCTGTCGGCGATTCGCGGAACATGGACCAGCAGAAGCCCGCGGATGAAGTTCCAGTGGATCGCGACGGCGACGATGATGGCCAGGTGAAAGGTCTCGTGCGGTCCGACCCAGTGCGGGATGATCACCGGCTGGCGCACTGCCTCCAGGATGGCCCCGGCCGAATAGAAGAGCCCGGCGATCCACATGGGCCGCACGGCCCGAAAGCCGATCTGGCGGCCCAGCTTGACGATCGATCCCAGGCCAATCCATCCCACGCCGAGATACAGCATCAATCCCGGCACGCCGGAGAAGAATCGGAACCACAGGATCTGCAACGTGATGCCCGACGCCGCGAAGAACCAGACGACCGTCAGCATCCAGCGCCGCCAGAACCCCCGGCACATGACGCCGTGAACGGCGGTGAACGTGCCGCCGATGAGCAGCCAGATGGCAAAGTAGTCCACCCGCCGCATGAAGATGCGGGCGGCGCCACCTTCATCCAGCGAGTGATAGGTCCCGCTGATGGCCAGCAGGATCACCACGCACACGGCATAGATCGTCAGCGCGGTGCGGTGAAGTCGACTGCCACCACCCAGACGGATCAGCGGCAGCGCCGCGAAGGTGGCAACCACAGCCGCAAGCAGATGGGAAAGCGCGCTCACCGGCTGGCAGAACCCGGGGATCGCGAAGGCCTGCAGATGGGAGGGTTCCAACAACAAAGACAGCGACACCTTTCGCTCCGCGCTTGAGCGAAAAAGCGCGAGGAGCGCAGAAAAAGTGGAGAGCGGCCGTTGTCAGGCCTTGTCCTCCGGACGCCCGCGGCAGCACAACATCGCTGTCTGCCCTAGAAACGGTGGCGGCTTTCCAGTTCCTTGAGGGCGTCCTGGCAGTGGACGTCCCCAGGCAGATCGGTCAGGCAGGTCTGAAGGAGCTGTCGCGCGGCGGGCCAGTCGCCGGCGTTTTCACGGGTGATTGACCAGTTGGTGTAGACGATGCCCACGTTGCCTCCGCAGATCCTGTCGGCGCGACAGGCGTCGCGATGGTCGGAGAAGACCCGCAAGGCGGTGGTGAAGTCCTCCTTGGAGATGAGGTCGCACATGCGATCGTTGATCACGCTGACGTAGTTGCTTCGCAGCGTCTCCCCGTCGGGCCAGCGCGGGTCAAGATGGGTGAGGCCCTCGCCGGTCAGGGTCATCGCCTCGTCGGCACGCCCCACGATGATCAGCGAGTAGGCGTGATACCACCTGGCCCACGACGTCAGCTGCAACGTCTCGCTGTCCTTGCTGCGCGAGGCGAGATCCGAAACGGCGGGTCTCACCGTGTCGAACAGCTTGACCATGGTCCGCCAGGCCTTGAGGTCGAAAAGGTCGTGCGCCTCGGCCGCGTAGATCTTCATGCGGCGCCGCTGGGTATCGACGTCGTCCGGGTCGACGATGGCGGCCACCTCGTACAGCCGGTAGCGATCGGCGTCGGTCTGGCCCTGGTGCGCGTTGCGCATGCCCAGCGCCATCAATTGATAAGGCTCCAGGATCGTTCGGTGTTGGTACTCCTCCAGCGTGACGGGACGTAACCCGCGCCGTCCGGACCAGTTCGCGGCGTTCTCGGCGTAGAACCGCTGATCGTGGACCCAGTCAAAACCGGTGTCCGAGGTGGTCTCGATCTCGATGACCTTCCCGCCCGGTTCGCCCAACTCGACGAAGACGTGGGTGGGGACGGCGGCGGCGCGCACCGGTAGCCCGAACCCACGAGCCAGCACCACGAACAACATCGCCGAGCTGAGACAGTTGTACCGCCCTGTCTTGAAGATTCCCGCGACCCGCGATTGATAGAAATCATAGCCGCCCAGCTCTGTTCGGGGCCCGGTGAAGAACACCCGGTGCATCGCTCGATGCAGCTCATAGCCGCGGTGCCAGTCATCGGGCGCGGCATCCATCATCGGTTTCACGTCGGCCACGAACCTGTCGACGCGCTGGAGGTAACTGGCATAGCTGGCAGCGTCGCGCGTGTCGCCGCCGGCGAGAATCGCCAGCGCCAGCAGCGCGTGCATCTCCCCTTTTCGCGCCTGGTCCACCTCCCGCAACGCCGCCA
>JAXDMH010000782.1:0-2757 GCA_034666225.1 Myxococcales bacterium | reverse complement strand
CCTGTACGCGCCGCGCACGGTGTACTTCGTCTCCGACCGCCCCGAGGAGGAGATCCCGCGGGCGCTGTCCGCCGAGGGCCTGGCCCGGGCGGCGCGCACGCTGAAACAGCAACTGTCGCTGCCTCTGTCGCCGCTGCTGGCCCGGCTGGCCGGCTCCGATCCGCTGCAGTGGTTCCCGGGGATCTTGCGGCGCTTTGAAAAGGCCCAGGCCGGGACGCTGGAGGTCGACGGCGATCAGTTCATCACGCCCAGCACGCTCAAGACGTCGGGTGACCTTCGCCGCTATGCGATCATGTTCGTGGGGACGCGCCACTCACCGTTCGACAGTCGATCACAGGCGCCTCTGCTGGCCACCATCGCCGAGCGCTTTGCCCAGCTGAACCAGCAGGCGGGCGGGACCTTGGTCCTGGAACGGGGCGGGGTCGGTCCCATCGCCCTCGACGCCGAACGGCGCATCAGCGGCGACCTGACCCGCATCTCGATCCTGTCGACGGTGGGCGTGCTGCTGCTGTTCTGGTTGCTGTTCGGATCGGTGCGCGCCGTGCTGCTGGCGCTGCTGCCCATCATCGCCGGCGCGCTGGCGGGCACCACGGTCGGCCTTCTGCTGTTCGGCCAGCTGCACGGCATGACGCTGGCCATCGGGTCGACGCTGATCGGCGTGGCCATCGACTATCCGATCTTGCTGCTGACCCACCGGGTGCTGGCGCCGGACGAAAAACCGGAGGCGGTCCTGCGCCGGGTGTGGATGGGCATCGTCATCGGCGGCGTCACCACCGCTGTCGGGTTCATCGCCCTGGCCTGGACGTCATTCCCGGGCGTGCGCGAGATGGCGGTGACCTCCGCCGCGGGCATCCTGGCCGCGCTGGCGGCCACCCGTTACGTCTTGCCGCCGCTGTTGCAAGGGCGGCCGCCGCGCGCCCCGCTGCTGTGGCGAGGGTCGGCCGCGCAGGGACGGTTGCTGCGCTGGTTGCAGCGCCAGCGTCCCACAGGATTCGCCGTGGCCGCCGTCGTCGGGTTGGTGTGCCTGCTCGGTCTGCCGCGCCTGCGCTGGCTGGATTCGCTGCGCGCGCTGGACCCGGGCAGCCCGGCGTTGAAAGCCGAGCTGGACCGGGTGCGCACCCGCATCTCGGCCATGGACGAGGGGCGTTTTGTGGTCACCACGGCGCCCGATCTGGAACAGGCGCTGCGCCGCAACGACCAGATCTTCGCCAAGCTGGAGCAGGCGAAAGGCGCCGGCGCGCTGGACGGCCTTACGTCGCTGCACGCGTTCCTGTGGTCGGCCGAGCTGCAGACGCGAAATCGGGCGGCGATCGCCGCCGTTCCTGAACTGGGCCCACGGGTGCTGGCGGCGCTGCGCGCGGAAGGCTTTCGCGCCGATGCTTTCAACGCTTTCCTGACCACGGTCGAGGCCCTGCACCGACCGGCCACCGTGCCGCCGCTGACACTGGCCGATCTGGAGGGCTCGCCGCTGGCGCCGCTGGTGCGAACGTTCGCGGTCAAGCTGGGCAACGACACGGGCATCCTGACCTTTCTGCGCGGTGTCCACAGCGCCGAGCAAATCACCGCCGCCATCGCCGACGTGCCCGGCGCCCGCTACTTCGATCAGGCGGCGTTCCTCGACGAGACCTACGCCCATTTTCGCATCCAGACGCTGCAGGCGGTGGGCGTTGGCGTCGTCCTTATTCTGGCGGTGCTGTACGGCCGCTACCGGCGCTGGCGCAACTGCCTGGCCGCGCTGGCCCCGGCCGTGGTGGCGGCGGCGGCCACCATGGGCATTTTGGGTCTCTGCCACGTGCCCACCAACTTGCTGCACGTCCTGTCATTGTTGCTGGTGCTGAGCATGGGCGTCGACTACGGCGTGTTCCTGGTCGAGTCAGCGGCGCCCGACCGTTCGTCCGACGCCACCATGATGAGCCTGGTCGCCTCGTGCATGACCACCGTCCTGTCGTTCGGCCTGCTGGGCCTGTCCGCCACGCCCGCCCTGCGCGCCATCGGCCTGGTCACCGGCATCGGCATGACTCTGAGCCTGCTGCTGGCGCCGCTGACCCTGGTGCTGGCGGGTGCCACGCCGGCGCCGTTGAAGACGGAGACGAAACGATGACGACGATCCTGGTTCGAGCCGCGCGCCTCTTCATCGCTGCAGCGTTGGTTGTCGGCTGCGCTCACCGCGCCCCGCCGGCATCCGGCAACGCCGCCGCTCCTGAACCCGCTCCCGCCGCCGCCGATCTGCCGGCGCCCGACCGCATCCCGGGCGAACTGACGCTGCGGCAGAAGCTGGCCGCAAAATCGGCGCACGGCGGGGGCAGCTTCGAGACCATCCTGCAGAAACGTCCGGGGGTATTGCGCGTGGTGGGGTTGACGCCGTTCGGGACGCGCGCCTTCCTGCTGGAGCAGCGCGGGCCTACCGTCGAGTTCACCTCGTACGTGCCGCGCGAGTTGCCGTTCGCGCCCACGTTCATGCTTCTCGACATCCACCGCGTCTTCGACACCTGGCTGGGCGCGCCGCCGCCCGCCGACGGCCAGCGCAGCGCCACCGTCGGTGACGAGCAGATCACCGAACGCTGGCAGGGCGGCCACCTGCAACAGCGAACGTTCGTCCGCACGACCGGCCTCGCGCCTGGCGCCATCACCATCACGTACAAGGGCGAAGCCCTACCCGGTGTGGCCGCCGAGATCCTCCTCGACAACGCCCGCCACGGTTATCAACTGGCCATCCAGAATCTGGCCGTCGCTCCCAACAAGGCCGCCGCCGTGCCG
>JAXDMH010000781.1:0-6116 GCA_034666225.1 Myxococcales bacterium | reverse complement strand
GCCGCCGATTCGTAAAACAGGTATCCGCTGGCGACCTTTTGCCGCAGTCCTATCTGACAGCGGTCGTCGACGATACGAATCAGCTCGGACTGCGCGGGCGACAGCGGAAGGGGGTTATGCGCGGAATCCCAGCGCCACTGGCCGGCGCCCAGCGCGGCCCACCCGGGCCAGCTGGGCGCCGCCGGTGCTGACGCCGGCGGCTTGAAGGGGCGCAGCTGCAGATAGACGATCGTGTCTTTGGTCGTCGCCACCCATTCGATCTCAACGGCGCCGTGCTGTTGCGCCAGCCGCCGGACCGCGACTTCAATCGCCGCGCGCAAGGTCGCCGCGCCGGGGGTCGTCGCTGGAAGGCCCTCGATGGTCGGTGGCGCCGCCCCGTTCGGATCCCAGGCGGCGCTGCCCGCCGCTGCGCCCGCCACGAATGGATGGACGACCACCGCCACGCCCGCCGCGTCGACGTCCGTCTGGTGGCGCTGGGTGTACACGAATGCGGCCGGCGTCAGCGCTGACGCCAGCACCGTTCGAATGGCACCTTCGACGGCGTTTTGCGAAACATTCACCCGCGATTGGAACAGCCCGGCCGCCAGGGCAGCGGGGTCATCCTCGCTGGCAAACGAGGATCGAACGGAAAACCGCGCGTCGCTGTCATCGGTGATCGTTTCGTCGATACGGCGCAAGTTGGCGGCCAGCTCTTCGGAGAACCCACCCGGGAACGGCGCCGCCAGCAAGGCCGCCCGCGCGTTTTCGAGGGCGCTCAGGTCACCGGCTTCCGCGATCTGCGTCGGTAGTCGCGGGCCGGTCCGTCGCAGAAGACGATAGACCTCGGCGCTGATGGCGAACGCCGGGGGCACAGGCAGCCCCGCCTGCGCCAGCCGTATCAACGACCGTGCCTTGCCGCCAATGCTTGCCGCGTCTGACGGCCCGGCGCCGCTCGCAGCCGGCGTCAGTGGCACGCAGAAAGTCATGCGTCAGATCTACACCCGCTCGGCGGCGCTGGCTGCGCCTATTGCTGTCCGTTCTTCCGCGTTCCACCACAGAGCGCATTCAGGTCGTCTCGCCGTGCTAGATTGCCCGCGCCGAAAATGCGTGGACCACTTTTATCCGGGCCGCTGGGCAGCGCGGCCTGCCTGGACGCCATCGTGCGCTGGGTAGGCACCGGCGCGCCGTCGCAGCCGGTCGTGTTGTCGGGGCCGCTGTGGTTAGGAGAAACACTGTCAGAGGCGCTGCCCGTCGTGATGCTGGTGGAAGGCGAGGATCGCCCGGGCGTCAAGCGCACGCGCCGGCGCACCGGTCGCGCCGGACGCCGCTTTGAAATAGCGCTGGCCGGCGCCGAGCTGCCGCTGCGTCCTCGGTCACTGGGGGCGCTGATCGTCGAGAACGTCGCCGGCCTGGAGGCCGCCGCTGCCAGCGCCTGGCTGCTGGCGCTGACGCCGCTGTTGCGTCCCGGTGGCCGCTTGATCGCCGCCGACGCCACGGCCAGCGACACGGCCATGGCTCGGGTGGCGGCGGCGTTCCTGTCGGCATCGCTGATCGAGCTGGTCCAGGAACGCCCGCGCGAAGGGGTGGTGCTGACCGTGGGCCGGGCCCCCGACGCTGCGATCATGGCGGTCCGATTTCCGATCGACGCCGCCGCACCGTCTGCTTGACGGACCCGCCGGCAAGGAGTCTGATCAGCGGGTGCGCAAGGCTTCTGCCATTGCCGCCCTGAGCTGGTTGTCCTTGTCCTTTGGGATCGCCGGCTGCGAACGCGGGATCAGTGTGGACCGGGTGCAGTCGTCCCTGGGCCAGCCGGTGGGCGACTATCCGAACTACGACGAGCGGGTGGCTCTGTACGCCACCAACCGCGCTCGCGTCGATCCCACCGCCGAAGGGTGGCCGGCCTACCCGGCGCAGCCGCCGATGCAGTGGCAGGTCGATCTCAATCGCTCGGCCCGCGCCCATTCCCTGGACATGCGCGACACGCCCTGTTTTCAGCACAATTCCTGCGACGGCACCGACGCCTTCGTCCGCGTGAAGACCTTTTACACCGGGCCCTGGACGTCGCTGGGTGAGAACATTTCGGCCGGCCAGTCGGTCAGCGACGGCTTCATCGCCGTGCACAACTGGCTGTACGAGATCGGCGCCACGCCCGGCGAGACCGGCCACCGCGACAACATCTTTTCAGCCAAGTTCACCCTGGTCGGCAACGGTTTCGTTCCCGGCGGAACCAAGTTTCAAAACTATTGGACGCAGGACTTCGTCGGCACGACCGTCACCCGCCCGCGCATGGGCGACGGCATCCACTTCCCAAGCGCCCCGGCCGCCGCCGGCGCGCCCGTCACCTTCGGCACCACTTACTTCGATGCGGGCGGCGCGGCGCCCAGCCGGGTGGCGGTGGTGGTCGACGGGACCTGCAGCGCGCTGACCCTGGCGCGGGGGACCGCCGCCCGCGGCGCCTACGAGGCCAAGCTGTCTCTGGGCGCCGGCTGCTATTCCTATTTTTTCCTGGCCACCACCGCCAGCACCACCGCCACCTA
The DNA here is from genome assembly GCA_034666225.1 of Myxococcales bacterium. Taxonomy (GTDB): domain Bacteria; phylum Myxococcota_A; class Polyangia; order Fen-1088; family Fen-1088; genus DATKEU01. Next base: position 3,600 of record JAXDMH010000781.1, on the reverse strand, counting down.
TCCTGACGTCGGTGCGCTTCAGGTGGGCGTGGCCGTCGCTGCGGCCGCCTGTCCGCTGGCAGCGGCTGTGCGCGCCGGCAATGGCTGCGCGGGCGGGGCCGACGCGGGCTCGCCGACCGATGGATCGGGCAAGGGCTCGGGGGGCAGCAATGGCCAGGGCGACGGCGCCGGCAGCGGCGGTGCCGGCAGCGGCGACGATGGCGCGGGCGCCTCAGCCGGCGCGGGAGGCTCCGACCAGGGTGGCGCCGCCGGCACCAATGATCCGGGCGGCGGTGGTTCATCTTCGGGCGGCGGACAGCCCGGTAACGGCGGGGAGGGCGGCGCCGTCGATACTGACGCCGGCGTGGCCCCCATCCCGGCGCCGGCCGGACGTGACGACATCAATGGCTCGGCCTTCGGATGTGCCGTGGCCGCTGCTGATCGCGCCGTCGCGGGCGGTGATGCCGCCGCCGCGTTTGTGGTCTTCGCCGTCATTGCCGGGGCGTTCTCTCGTTCGTCGCGCCGCGGTCGACAGCCGGTGCGGCGCTCGCGCTGATCTGCCGTATGCTCCGCCCGTGTCCCGGTCGGTCAACCTGATCTACGCCCATCCCTATCCCGATCACTCGCGGGCCGGCCGGGTGCTGCTGGCGGCGGTGCGCGATCTGCCGGGCCTGCAGGTCCGCACGCTGTACTCGCTGTATCCGGATTTTTCCATCGACGTCGAAGCAGAACGCAGCGCGCTTTTGAACGCTGACGTCACGGTCTGGCAGACCCCGTTTTACTGGTACGGCTTGCCCGCCCTGTTGCACCTGTGGATCGAAAAGGTGCTGGCGCACGGCTGGGCCTACGGCGCCGGTGGGACCGCCGTTCGTGGCAAGACCGTCTGGTGGGTGACCACCACCGGTGCGCCCGAGTCCGCCTATGCCCCCGGACAGATGCACGGCCATCCGTTTGACGCCTTCGTGCCGGCCGTCTCCCAGACGGCGCGTTTTTGCGGCATGCGCTGGATCGATCCCCCCTTTGTCGTGCACGGCGCGCATCGCATCGGCGATCAAGACCTGCACGCAGCCGCCGCCGCCTACCGCCGGCGGCTGACCCTGCTGGCCCAGGATGCTGACGCGAACGCCGCCGCGCCGGAGGCCGTCGCCGATGCATGAGCACAGTCTGATGTTCGAGGTGATGATCTACCTCGGCGCGGCGGTGGTCTTCGTGCCGCTGGCCAGCCGCCTGCGCCTTGGTTCGGTGCTGGGTTATCTGATCGCCGGCTGCGCCATCGGTCCGTTCGGGCTGGGCCTGGTGCGCGACGTGAAATCGATCCTCAGCTTTGCCGAGTTCGGCGTCGTCCTGATGCTGTTTCTGATCGGCCTCGAACTGGATCCCAAGCGTCTCTTCGCCATGCGCCGGCCGGTGTTCGGCGGGGGCGGCGCACAGATGGCGGTTTGCGGGGCGCTGCTGGCGATCGGCGGAGTGGCCGCCGGGCTGCCCTGGCAGGGGGCGCTGGTGGCGGGGCTGGCCCTGGCCCTGTCGTCGACGGCCATCGCCGTGCAGACCATGGGCGAGCGCGGAATGCTGTCGTCGCCCACCGGCTCGACGGCGTTCTCTGTGCTGCTGTTTCAGGACATCGCGGCCATCCCGCTCATCGCCTTGGTGCCGTTGCTGGCGGCGGCGTCGGCGCCGGTGTCCACGTCGATGTCGGGCGCGCACGGGTCGCACGGATGGATGGGGGTGGCGCGCGTGGCGGTGGCGGTGGCGGCCGTGGTGGTGCTGGGGCGTTACCTGACGCGTCCGCTGTTGCGCATCGTGGCCCGCACTGGCCTTCGCGAGGTGTTCACCGGTTTTTCTCTGCTGCTGGTGGTGGGCATCGCCCAGATCATGGCGGCGGCGGGGATCTCCATGGCCCTGGGCGCGTTCCTGGCCGGCGTGCTTCTGGCGGGCTCCGAATACCGGCACGCCCTGGAGACCGACATCGAGCCGTTCAAGGGACTGCTGCTTGGGCTGTTCTTCATCGCGGTGGGAATGTCGATCGACTTCGCCCTGGCGGCCAGCGAGCCGCGGTTGATCATCGCCCTGGTTCTGGCCCTGCTGTTCTTGAAGGGCCTGGGCCTGCGCCTGGTGGCGGGTCGGCTGGGCGTGTCGCCGCGCGAGCGCTGGTTGTTCGCGGCGCTGCTGGCCCAGGGCGGCGAGTTCGCTTTCGTCGTCTTCGGCGTGGCCGGCCAGGCCCATCTTCTTCCCGGTTCATGGGACGCCATCCTCACCCTGGTGGTGGCGCTGTCGATGGCGCTGACGCCGCTGCTCTTGCTGTTGCACGATCGGATCGCGCGGGCCACCGCCAAAGAACGCCCCGCCGATGCCGTGGAGAGCGACGGCGCGCCGGTGATCATCGCCGGCTTTGGTCGCTACGGTCAGATCATCGGCCGGCTGCTGTTCGCCTCGGGCCTGCGCGCCACGGTGCTGGACCACGACGCCGACCAGATCGAGACCATGCGCAAGTTCGGCTTTCGCGTTTTCTACGGTGACGTCACCCGCCTGGATCTCCTGCAAGCAGCCGGCGCCCAGCACGCCAAGTTGCTGGTGCTGGCCATCGACGATCCGGCCTCCAGCGCCAAGCTGGTCGATCTGGTGCGCGCGCAGTTTCCCCACCTGCACGTGGTGGCGCGCGCCCGCAATGTCACCCACTGGGTGGCGCTGCGCTCGCGCGGCGTGCGCGCCGTCGAACGCGAAACCTTCGAGTCGGCCCTGCGCAGCGGCCGCCACGCGCTGGAACACCTGGGCGTCGCGCCTTACGAGGCGCGCGAGCGCGCCGATCGCTTTCGCCGCCAGAACCTCACCGTGCTGGAAGAGATGCTGCCAATTTTTGGCGACGAGGCGCGCCGCCTGTCCGCGTCCCGGGCCGCGCGCGAGCAGCTGGAGAAACAGTTCGCCGAGGACAAAGCCGCGCTGGATCGCACGCACGGCGCCGCTTTCGTCGCGGCCGAGGCCCCGCGCGAGCGCCGGTGATTGATCTGGAACCCTGGGAGGGTTCCAGACCTCCCGCGATGGAACTCCGGCGGCAAAGCCGCCTGCGTTCCGACGCGGATTGATCTGGAACTGTCGAATAGTTCCAGACGTCCCGCTCCGCCCCGACGCCGTCAGGTCCGGCGCGGCTTGCGCAGGCCGTGTCGATCCAGCAGACGCAGGAAGTGCACGCGGTCGACGTGGGCGGCGATGGCGGCGGCGGTGATGTTTCCGCGGTGCTCTGACATCAACTCGGTCAGGAACTGCCGTTCAAAGCTGGCGATGGCCTCTGCCTTTGCCACGCGAAAATGACGATCCGACGTCGGCGTGGGGGTGAAAGAGAAGGGCGTCTTTTCATCATCCTCACCGTCGTCGATCCCCAGCACGGTGAGGCGTTCGATGGCATTGCGCAGCTCGCGCACATTACCGGGCCAGCGACGGCGCGCCAGATCGGCCACCTGTGTCGGCTCCAGCGCGTATTCTTTTCGATCGCGCTCGCAGAGATCTTCGATGACGTGATGGCAGAGCAGCGGGACGTCCTCGCGCCGTTCTTCCAGCGACGGCATGCGCACGCGGGTCACCGCCAGCCGGTAGTAAAGATCGGTACGAAAACGCCCCTGCTCCGCT
>JAXDMH010000780.1:0-3558 GCA_034666225.1 Myxococcales bacterium | reverse complement strand
TACTTCGTCGAGCAGGGCGACACCCCGGTGGCCGGCCAGCCCGGCGTCTTCGAGGTGTCGACGTTCGAGCTGGCGTCGCGCCTGTCGTACCAGTTCTGGGAGACGATGCCCGACGATCCACTCTGGCAAGCCGCTTCCGACGGAACGCTGAGGCAACCGGAGGTTTACGCCCGGCAGGTAGACCGCATCTACAACGATCCGCGAACGGAGACGACCCTCTCACGCTTCGTCGCCGATTGGTTGAAAGTCGACGACCTTCCGCCTCTGGATGCGCACAACCAAGACCCGACGTTCCGCACCTTCGCCGGGCCGAACCTGCCGTCGCCCGCCTTGCGCCAGCAGATGATCGACGACGCCACGGCGATGGTGGGTTACTACGCTTTCACCAGGCCCGGCTCGATGAGCGATCTGCTGACGAGCGAGTGGTCTTTCAACAAGGGCGCCGAGCTGGCGAAGATCTATGGGGTGGGCGCGTGGGATGGCGTCTCGGCTCCTCCTGCGTTCGCGGCAGGACAGCGGCCGGGCCTTCTGACGCGTGCGTTGTTCTTGACGTCCGGGTCTGCCAACACGCGGCCGATTCACAAGGGCGCCTTCTTGCGGCGTCGAATCCTCTGCGATGACCTCCCGCCCCCGCCGCCCGGCGTGAGCGCCGTCCCGCCCCAGCTGAGCCCTCAGATGACCACGCGGGAGGTCGTCGAACAGCTCACCGAGGCACCCGGAACGGTGTGCGTTGGCTGTCACGGCGCTGTCATCAATGCGCTCGGCTTCGCCACCGAAAACTTCGACGCCCTCGGGCGCAGTCGAATGGCCCAGCGGCTCTTCGACGCCGCCGGCAACGAAGTTGGACAGCGCCCCGTCGACACGCATTCCATTCCGGCCGTCACGTCGGGCGATACGACGGCATCCAGCGGCGCCGGCGATCTCGGGCGGTTGATCCTGGAGAGCGGCAAGGCGGAAGCGTGCCTGGCGCGCAACTATTTCCGGTTCACCTTCGCGCGCTGGGAGGACGTCACCACCGACGGATGCACTCTGGAAGATCTGCGCGTCCGTCTGGACAGCGCCGGTGGCGGCAACGGCGGCAACGCTGGCAAAGGCGGAACCTTGGGCGCCCTCCTCAAGGAGGTCGCGCTGTCGCCTCAGTTCCGAAGGCGGGCCTTTCAGTAGAACCGGGAAAACCAGATGGGAAAACGGATCGTCGATATTTCGCGCAGGCAGGTTCTCCGGGGGGCCGGTGGCTTTGCTCTGGCGCTGCCCTTCATGGCCTCGCTGGCAGAGACGTCCGCGCTGGGCGGCGACCCCATCTACAAGCGAAGGCCGCGGCTCTTCTGGTTCACGACCGACCACGGCGCGGCCTTCGAGACGAACATGTTTCCTGATCCGTCGCTGCTCACCAACCAGGCCAGCCTCTTTCCGGATCATCCCATTGCGTCCGGCGCGCTGAAGGCGACCGTGGCTGCCGGGCAAGCCGTCCTTTCGCCCATCTTGAGCGCGAAGGCATCGGTGCTGACCGATCGACTGGTCGGCAAGATGAACGTCCTGCGCGGGCTGGACGTGCCTTTCTATATCGCCCACAACACGGGACTGCACCTGGGCAACTATGCGCGCAACGACGGCAGCGGCGCCGACGGCGTGACCGCCCAGCAAAATCCGCGCCCCACCATCGATCAGCTGATGGCCTGGTCGCCGTCGTTCTATCCCGACGTGTCCAGCATCAAGCAGCGGGCGATGGTGGTGAATTCGATCCGGGCGGTGTCGTGGAACTGGTCCGATCCGTTGAATCGGAAGGGCACCATCCAGAACATTCGCGGCGTCGACCTTTCGCGCGATCTGTTCAACGCCATCTTCGTGCCGGCCACGTCGATGTCGACGTCAACGCCAACGTCGACACCCATGCCCACGCGGCCCCCGATCGCCGATCGCGTCCTGGAGAGCTACAGGTCGCTTCGGGACGGCAACCGACGCTTGTCGGCGCTGGATCGGCAGCGGCTCAACGATCATCTGGAGCGGCTTTCAGAGCTCCAGCGCAAGCTGGGCGCCATCGCCAGCGCCTCTTGCGCCAACGTCGTCAAGCCGACCGACGAGGCGGGGTCGCATCAGATGGACGACCCGGCCGACGCCGCCACCCACTGGCGACTGTTCACCGACGTCGTGGCCGCCGCCTTCGCCTGCGGGACCAGCCGCATCGCCGTCTTTGGCGTCGGCGCGACGGACAAGTTCGTGGGCTACCAGGGCGACTGGCACGAGGAGGTAGCGCACGCCTGGACGGGCGACGACCAGCAAAAGCTGCTGGGCGATTCCTACCAGCGATTCTTCGAGACGGTATTCCTGGACGCCGCGACGAAGCTGGACGTCGAAGAGGCTCCCGGCATGACCTATCTCGACAACTCGCTTCTGGTCTGGTCGCAAGAGAGCTGCATGGCGACGCACGAATCGGCGTCGATTCCGGTGGTGACCATGGGCAGCGCCGCCGGCTTCTTCAAGACAGGCGTGTACGCCGACTATCGCAAGGTGAACGATCCCAGCTCGCGGTGGGACCCAGGCGGCAGCAACGTGGTGTGGCTTGGCGTCCTTTACAGTCAATGGTTGGCCACCGTGCTGCAATCGATGGGCGTCACGCCGGCCGAGTTCGAGCTGTGGGGGCACAAGGGTTACGGCTATCCGCTGCTGGCCGCGTCGGAGTACGGACCACCTTGGGCCAAGCATTACGTCAGCACCTCGTCGCCCTATTTTCAAAAGGCCAGCGACATCCTTCCTTTCTTGAAGGCGTGAGGCGGCCCGGCGTGTTTCTAGCCGCGCACCAGCGGCAACCCGGCGTTGACCCAGCTTCGGGTTCCACCCGCCAGGTTATAGAGGTTCGTGAGGCCGAGAGTCTCGGCCAGCAGCGCGGCGGTCTGGCTGCGCACGCCGGCCGCGCAGATGAAGATCACCCCGTCGCGGGGCAAGGCCGCCTTGGGATCCGACTTGAGCCGGCCCAGCGGGACCAGCCGCGCGCCGGCGACGTGGCCATGCAGCCATTCGTTCGGCTCGCGAACGTCCACGACATCGTACGTTCCGTGGGTGATGAGTTTCTGGGCTTCCAGAGGCGTGATTGAGTTGACCATGTGACCTCCTGTGCTGATTCCATTCTGTCTGAACGAAAAAACGACCTGTCACTCCCTTTCGCCTGTCAACGTGGTTGTCCGGCGCGCAGCCGCAGCACCGCCTGCACCAGAGCATCGATGTCGGCGCGCGTGTTGTAAGGCGCCAGCGAGGCGCGCACCGTGCTTTCCTGGCCGAACCGCCGCAGGATCGGTTGCGCGCAGTGATGGCCGGAGCGGACCGCGATCCCTTCCTGGTCCAGGGCGGCGCCGATGTCTTCGGTGCGCAGGCCGTCCACGACAAAAGACAGGACGCCCGCCTTGTCGGGGGCGGTGCCGATCAGGCGCAGGCCAGGGACGCAGGCCAGCTGTTCGGTGGCGTAGACCAGTAGGTCGTGTTCATGGCGAGCGATATTGGGAAGGCCGATGGCGCTGACATAGTCGAGCGCAGCGCCCAGTCCCACGGCGTCGGCGATGTTGC
>JAXDMH010000779.1:0-5963 GCA_034666225.1 Myxococcales bacterium | reverse complement strand
GACGGCGCCTGCGCGGCTACACTGGCAGCGTGTTTCGTGGTGGCGCTGCCCTGCTGCTGGCCGGCCTTGTCGCCGGGTGCCTCGGTGCGCGCCCGCCCATGCACCCGGAGAGTCCGGCCGGGCGCTGGTACGTGGTGGTCGAGGGCGAGACGCTGGCCGACATTGCCCAGCGCGCGGCGGTGCCTGCCGAGGACATCCTGGAGATCAACGGCCTGGAACGACCCGAGCAGGTCACGCCGGGCAAGCTGCTTTTCATCCTGGAGCTGCCCGAACACCCGTCGGTCGCGTCAGCGGTCGCGCCCGCGTCGTCGGCGGCGGTTCTGGCCCCTCCCCCCGAGCAAGGGCGATTGCGCTGGCCGCTGGAGAATCCCCAGGTCGGCTCGCCGTTCGGCGCGCGCGGCGGTCGTCCCCACGAAGGGATCGATCTGCCGGCGGCGGTGGGCACGCCCGTGTTCGCGGCCGCCGCCGGGCGCGTGGTCTATGCCGGGAACGGCATTCGCGGTTACGGCAACCTGATCGTGCTGCAGCACAAAGGGGATCTGCTGACGGTCTATGCGCACAACTCGGCGCTGCTGGTGGCGCAAGGCGATGAGGTGCAGATGGGTCAGAAGGTGGCGCTGGTGGGGCAGACGGGCCACGCAACGGGGCCGCACTTGCACTTTGAGGTCCGACAAGGGCAGATTCCCAGGGATCCCATGACGTTCTTTGGCGCGACGCCCCCGCGGGCAGGGACCGGAGGTTTGCCGTGAAAAACAGTGATCAGCGAATCGATCTTCTGCGCGCGCGCATTCGCGACATCCCCGACTTTCCAAAGCCTGGGATCCTGTTTCGCGATCTGACGCCGCTGATGGGCAACGGCGTGGCCATGAAGCTGTGCATCGACATACTGGCCGAGAAGATCGCCGTTTATCGTCCGGAGACGATCGTGGCCGTCGAATCGCGCGGTTTTATTTTTGGCGCGCCCGTGGCCGCGGCGCTGGGGATCGGGTTTGCGCCGGTGCGCAAGCCGGGCAAGCTGCCCTATCGCACGCACAAGCGGACGTATGATCTCGAGTACGGAACCGATTCGCTGGAGATGCACGCCGACGCCGTCGTCGAAGGGACGACGGTGGTGGTGGTCGACGATCTGCTGGCTACCGGGGGAACCGCGGCGGCCACGGTCGATCTGGTCCGCCAGCAAGGCGGGCGCGTGGCGGCCGTGGCGGTGGTGGTTGAACTCGAGTTGCTCAACGGCCGGTCCCGTCTGGACGGCGTACCGGTCGAATCACTGATTCAGTACTGAGGGCGGCGCGCGGGGGCGGGAGGCATGAAAGGGCGATACGCGCCAAGCCCGACGGGGCCCCTGCACCTGGGAAACGCGCGCACGGCGCTGCTGGCCTGGCTGGCGGCGCGCGCGGCGGGCAGCGCGTTCGTCATGCGCATCGAAGATCTGGATCGGCCTCGGATCGCGCCTGGCGCTGATAAACGGCTGCTCGACGAGCTGCTCTGGCTGGGGATCGACTGGGACGAAGGGCCCGACCTGGGAGGACCGGCCGGGTCGTACCGGCAGAGCGAACGGACCGCGTTTTATGACGACGCCATCACCCGGCTGCTCGCCGACGGGCGTGCCTATCTGTGCTCCTGTTCGCGCGCCGACGTGGCGCGGGCGGTGACGGCGCCCCACGCCGCCGACGAAGAGGGGCCGCGTTACCCGGGGACCTGTCGCGGGAACGACGCGCGGACGGTGACCGAGCGGGCGGCGGCGCAGGGACGAAGGCCCAGCGTGCGCTTTGACGGGCGCGGCGAACGCGTCGCCTTCGTCGACGGTGTCCATGGCGCGGTCGGCGGAGACGGGCAGGTGCAAGTCGGGCAAGGGGATGTCGGGGAGGTCGACGATTTCGTCTTGCGGCGGGCCGACGGGGTCGCCTCGTACCAGTTGGCCGTCGTCGTCGATGACGCCGCCATGGCCATCCAGCAGGTGGTGCGCGGCGATGATCTGCTGCCGTCGACGCCGCGGCAGATCGCGCTCGGGCGGGCGCTGGGCCTGGGCATTCCCGCCTTTGCCCACGTGCCGCTGGTGCTGTCGCCGGGCGGCGAGCGGCTGGCCAAACGGACGCGGCCGGCGTCGCTGGCCTCGCTGCGCGCCGGTGGCGTCTCGCCGGAGGCGGTGGTGGGCGCGCTGGGTGCCTCGGCTGGGCTCTGTCCGCCCGGGGCACGTCTGCCGGCGGCGGCGCTGATCGCTGGCTTCGATCTTGATCGACTGCCTCGGGCGCCCGTGGTGATCGAGGACGGCGCGCTTACTTGACCAGCGCGCCGCCCTCACTGAAGACCAGGAAGGTGACCGGTCCGTCGTTGACCAGCGCCACCTGCATGTCGGCGCCGAAGCGGCCGGTCTCGACGGGAAGACCGGCGGCGCGCAGTTGCTCGGCCACGCGCAGGTACAGCGCCTCGGCGCGGGCGGGCTCCTCGGCCGGTTCGAAGCTGGGGCGGTTGCCCTTGGCCAGCGACGCGGCCAGCGTGAACTGGCTGACCACCAGGCAGCCGCCCGCCACGTCTGCCACGGTGAGATCCATCGGCGTTCGTCCGTTGAAGATGCGCAAGGCGGCGATCTTGCGCGCGGTGACGTCGGCGTCCGCCTCGCTGTCGCCTTTCTCGACGCCGACCAACAACAGAAGGCCACGATCGATGCGGCCAATCTGCGTGCCGTCGACAGATACCTCGGCATGTTGCACGCGCTGGACGACGGTCTTCATGGTTTGTCCTCTTCCCGCGCCTGTTCGCGCCGAAACATGCCGGCGCCCAGGGTCCGTGACTGCGCTTCGATCTCCGCGATCAGCGCCGGGGCCTGCGCGAGAATCGACGCCTTGGCTCGCTCGATGTCGCGGCGCAGGTCCGGGGCCAGATCGGCGGGCAGCTCGTCCTCGTCAAGGACCTCCAGGCGGCCGGTGGGCGTGGCCAGAATGTCCACGGTCAGATCGCGCCACTCGAGCACGCCGTCACCGATGCGCGTGCTGTCGGACAGGTTGAAGTAGACGCCGATGGTGTCGCCGCCGGAATCCAGCCAGTGATAGGCGTTGTAGGGGCGGTCGCTCCAGAAGTAACCGAAGGTGACGGTGCCCGGCGGCAGGTCGATCCCGTGAACGTGCATCGGCTCCTGCGAAACGAACAGCAAGACCGCGCGGCGCCCGGCGGGGTCGCCTTGCAACAAACGGCAGGAGAACCGCTTCTCGCGGCCGCCGAGCGTCCGTTTTATCTCCAGCACCGGCGGCAGATCCATTGACCCCAGTATGCGGTGCCAACGACGGATTTTGGGCGTAACCTTTGGCGGTGTCGGCGTATGGAAACAGCGGAAGGACACCGCGCTTGCTGATCAAACGGCCCCAGGACGTTCGTAGCGCTGAGATCACCAGTCAAGCACTGTACTGTCGCCGTCGCGAGTTCCTGGTCGGTGGCGCGGCTGCGGCCGCCGGCCTGACCTTTGGCCTTGGTGGATGCAAATCGCAGGCGAGTCCTTCTCCGAGTTCTTCCTCGTCGCCGCCCCCCAGCGCGGGCGCTGCGGGCGCGGCTGGCGTCGTCGTGCTGCCCCCGTACAAGAAAGACGCCATCACCGTCGACGAGGCCAAGACGCCGTTGAAGGACGTCAGCGGCTATAACAATTTCTACGAGTTCGGCACCGACAAGTCTGATCCAGCGGCGAACGCCCACAGCTTGCGCACGCGTCCCTGGACGGTGGCGTTCGAGGGGGAGATCGCCAAGCCACAGACCATCGACATCGATGCGCTGATGAAACAGAACCCGCTGGAGGAACGCATCTACCGCCTTCGCTGCGTCGAGGCCTGGTCGATGGTGATTCCCTGGATCGGATTTCCCCTGGGGGCGCTGCTCAAGCGCCTGGAGCCGACGTCGCGGGCCAAGTACGTGGCGTTCACCACGCTGTTTTCGCCCGAGCAGATGCCCGGTCAGCGCACCGGCTCGCTGGTGTGGCCGTACGTGGAAGGCCTGCGCATCGACGAGGCCATGCACCCGCTGACCATTCTGGCCGTCGGTCTTTACGGACAGGTGTTGCCCAATCAGAACGGCGCCCCCGTGCGGTTGGTGGTTCCCTGGAAATACGGTTTCAAGAGCATCAAGTCGATCGTCAAGGTGCGCCTGGTCGAAAAGCAGCCGCCCACCACCTGGAATGGCTTTGCGTCGGGCGAATACGGTTTTTATTCGAACGTCAATCCGGCTGTCGATCACCCGCGCTGGAGCCAGTCGAAAGAACGCCGCATCGGCGAGCTGAGCCGCCGCAAGACGCTGCCGTTCAACGGCTACGCCAATGAGGTGGCCAGTCTTTACACCGGCATGGACCTGACCAAAAACTTCTAGCGCGTCCCCCGCACCCCGTATGCCCGCTCGTCCACTGTCCGCAGCACGCCTCGGCAAAGCCGGGGTCGGTGCGCTGGCGCTGGTGCCGCTGGTGCGCCTGGGGTGGCTCTTTTACAGGGACGCCCTGGGCGCCAATCCGATCGCCGAGGCCCTGAACCAGCTGGGCCTGTGGACGTTGATCATCTTGTTGTCGTCGCTGGCCTGCACGCCCATCAAGATCCTCACCGGGTGGAAATATCCCCTGCGCCTGCGGCGTCTGCTGGGGCTGGAGGCGTTTTTTTATGCGTGCCTCCACTTTTCGATGTACATCGCGGTCGACCAGTCTTTCGACTTTGGAGAGATATGGAAAGACATCATCAAGCGCAAGTTCATGACCGTCGGCTTCGCCGCCTGGGTGCTGCTGATTCCCCTGGCGGTGACCTCGACCAACAAGATGGTCAAGCGGCTCGGCTTTCCGCGCTGGAAGCGGCTGCACCGGCTGGCCTATGTGGCGGCGGTCCTGGGCGTGGTGCACTTCATCTGGCGTGTGAAATCGGATCTGCGCGAGCCTCTCATCTACGCGTTCGTGCTCACGGTCCTGCTGCTGGTGCGCGTGGTCGACTGGCTGCGTTCAGTGCGCGTGGCGCGCGATGCGGGCGCCGCGCGCTCTTGATGGGGACTTTGCTGATGGCGGCGGGCTGCAAGACCGGCAACACCGGCAACACCGCATCGACGATGGCTGGTGCCCCGATGCCGGCGGCGACAGCGCCGCCTGGAACGTCCGAGCCGGCGGCCGCCGCGGCACTGGCGATGCTGGCCGCTGAGTACTGGGAAAAGCGCCTGCAAGCTGATCCGATCGAAGCAACTATCGACGGCGATCGCCGGTACGACGACCGCATGCCCGACGAATCGCCCGCGGCGTTCGCTGCCGAGACCGCGCGCCTGCAGGCCTTGCGGGCGCGGGTGGCCGGCGTGGCGGCTGGCGCGCTGGCCGCCGGGGACCGAGTGACCCAGGCCCTGTTGCTGGGGCAGATCGACGACGATCTGTCGTATGGAATTTGCCACCTGGACGAATGGTCGGTCGACCCGCGCAGCGGCCCGCAAGTTTCCTATCTGCGGCTGGCCGAGCTGCAGCCGGTGACCACGGTGGCGCAAGGGCAAGCGCTGGTGGCGCGCTGGCGGGCCATGGGACCGACCATCGATCAAAAGATCGCCAACCTGCGCCGCGCGCTGGCTGCCGGCAAGGTGACCACGCGGGATGAGGTGCAGCGGACGTTGCAGCAGCTGGACGCCATGCTGGCCGAGCCCGACGGGGCCTGGGTCCTGCGCGGGCCGGCGGCGGTGAGCCACGCCGATTGGCCGCGGCCGGCGCAGACGTCGTTCGTGGCCGACATCGACCAGGCCATCACCACGGTGCTGCGGCCCGCCTTCGGACGCTACCGCGACGTCATCCAGAACGAGATCCTGCCGCGCGCCCGCGACCAGGCGCACGTCGGCCTGACGAACGTGCCCGGCGGCGACGATTGCTACCGGCGACTGATCAAGGTTCACACCTCACTGGAGCTGACGCCGGACGAGATCCACCGCTTTGGTCTGGAGGAAGTGGCCCGCATCCGCGCCGAGACCGAACGGGTGAG
>JAXDMH010000778.1:0-4782 GCA_034666225.1 Myxococcales bacterium | reverse complement strand
ATGGGAAGTGATCAAAGACCACGGCGCCCTGGCCGACGCGGTCGAATCGAAAGACGGAGAAGGCGTCGAAGAGGTCGTCGAGACCGTTCTGCAGGGAGAAAAACACGAAGGGGAAAGACCGACCGATCCCCACGGAAGAAAGGCGATCACAGAACCGTCGCCGAAGTAGACCGCAGCTCATTGGCTGGTCGACGCATCAGGAGACTGCCCAGGGTCGCAATGGCCGGGGACATCTTCTTGTCCGTAACAGGCGAACCCCGCCAGGCACGTCTGTTGGTGCGCGGAATACAGTCCGCAGCAAACTTGACCGGCGCCTCCGCACATTTGACAAGTCCCGCTGGTCCATCCTCCAACGCCGAACCTGCACGCCAGCGTGGGACCATTGCACGCACCGCCGTCGCAGCAACTTTGATCGGCGGCGCCACAGGTGGCGTTTCCGTCTTTGGCGTCCGGGACGACGGTCGCGGACGATGATGACGAACAGCTGGCCAAAGCCACGAGGATCACCGCTGCAATGGCCGCGCACAGGTAGATCAAACGGCCACTCGGCCGGTCAGCGCCCCTCGTGGAAGTCATCAGTTATTTCCTCGCCTTTGCAGAGTCGACTAGAGCTTGCGCGCCGAGAGCGCCATTCGATAGCGGTGCGTGGTGCCCGGCGCGATGGTTCGCGTCCCGGGACGGTTGAGGGCGTTGGGTGCGTCGGTCCAGGGCTCAAGGCACACGTACGGCGCGTCCGGCGTGGCGCTCCAGATGACCCAGACGGGAAAGCTCTGCTCGCTCCCCTCGACCGAGACGCGCGCGGCCAGGCCGGCGGCCTGGTCCTCGACCTCCAGGGCGGAGGCGCCGGTTTTTTCCAGCACCACGGAGCCAGGCAGCTCCGGCGCCAGCGACGCCAGGGTGCGCGCCGGCTCCGCGGCGCGGGTGACCGTGCGCCAGCCATCGGCCGACTGCAGGCGCGTTCCGGCGGGGACGCGCACCAGACAGCGCTCGCGCGCGCCGCCAGGCAACAGCGGGGCGCGCAGATAAGGATGGAACCCGTAGGCGTAAGGAAAGGCGGCTGGCCCGGTGTTCAGCAGCGTCGACTCCAGCGCCAGGGTTCCCCCCTCCAAACGATAGGTCAGCCGCAGCTCGAAATCGAAGGGGAATCCCAGGCGAAACCCGGGATGCGGGACCAGCAACGCGGTCAGGCTGGTCGCCTCGATGCGCTCGACCTGCCAGTAAACGTTGCGCGCCCACCCGTGGGGCGGCATGGGAAGCGGGTGACCGTCGTGATCCCAGCTGTCGGGCCGCGCGCCGTTGCTGACGCCGACGGCCGGAAACAGCACCGGGTTGCCATAACGACGGTCGGCCGGCTCGCGATCCACCAGCGGCGCGTGCAACAGCTCGACCCGCTGAGCACCGACGGTCGTCTCAAAACCGTGAAGCTGAAATCCCCGCTCGGGATAGAGCCGCGCGCGCGATCGGTCGTCCGCGAGCGTGATCAAACGTGAAGCAAGGGCGGTGGCGTCGCTCATGAGAAGGTGAGCCTGCCGAACTAACCGCGCGCGATCAAGCGCGTGTGCTGCGGGGAAGAGGTCTGGTACTCAGTGGCTTCGTTGCGCCGGCCGCTGCGGGAAAAAGTAGAGGAGCGCCGCCATCAATGCCAGCAGGCCAGCGGTCGCCAGGTAGCGGCTCACGGACAGGCCACCAGCGCTGCGTGGCTTGTCCAGAAAGTCGCCCACCACGGCGCCGAGAGGGCGCGTGATGATGAACGCAGCCCAGAACAGCACCGTGCGCGAAATCCTGGTCCGGTAGTAGACAAGCGCGATCAACGCCAGCATGGCACCGAACACCAAGGCACTACCCTTGTAACCAAGCCCGGCCGTGTCAGCCGTCCAATCACCGAGGGCCGTGCCCAGCGTCTGGGAGAACATGATCGTCACCCAGTAAAACGCCTCCGCCTTGGGCGAACTCACGGTCTCCAGCGCCACGGAACCGAGCGTCCGATACCAGATGAACAGCGACGCCATCAGCAGGGTGAGCAGGATGGCCGTTCCGCCGGCATAGCCGATGCCCAGCGAACGATCAGCGAAATCCGCCATGGTCGTGCCGACGGTGGTGGTGGCGATGATCGTGAGCCAGTAGACGGCCGGATGAAATTTCTTGGACACGATCTGCGCCGCCACGGCCACGACGAACAGCAGCGCGAAGATTCCAGTCCCGATCAGGTAGCCGAGATTCATTGACATGGACACGGCGTCTCCGCCGGTCTCGCCCAGCGTGGTGGCCAGGATCTTGATGATCCAGAAGACCAGATTCACTTCTGGAACCTTGGTCGGGCTTCCCTTCGGCGGGCTTCCCTTCGGCGACGCTGACGTATCCATGATTTCCGGCGGCGCGGGGTGGTCGCGCAGTGCTTCGAATGATGCGACCTTTGCAGCGCCGGGAAAGGGGGGGTTGCCCCACTTCCGTCACGCCGTCGCTGAGATTTCTTTCGCGACTTTTTTGGCTTCGATGGCGATCTGCCGCAGCAGGCCGGTGGGCGGGCTGGTGAAGCCGACGAAGAACAGGCCCCGTCGCTGACCGTCGCCACCCTGTCGCAGGCCCCCCGCCTCGTCGGCGGTGACGCCCAGGCCGGCAAGAAGAGCGGGCACGCCGGCGTCATAACCGGTCGCCAGGACCACCGCATCGAAGGTCTGCACGTTGCCATCGACGAACCGGATGGCGCCGCCGCCTTCGAACTGCTGCACGTTGGGGCGCAGTCGAATCTTCCCCTGCCGCACCAGGAACAGGGTCCCGACGTCGATCAGAGGAATCCGCCCGCGCTTCACGATCTGAGTCATCGGACCTTGCTGGGGCCGGGGCAATCCCAGCGCCCGGAGATCGCCGAAGGCCAGACGCGACACCAGCCGGCCGATCCAGTCGCGGACGAACAGCGGCAGGAACGAGATCAGAATCGTCGCGCGCTGGATGGGCATCCCCAGAAAATCCAGGGGCACCACATTGACGGGACTGCGCACGGCGATCTCGGTCTGGGCGCCCTGCTCGGCCAGGTCGACGGCGATCTCGCCGCCGCTGTTCCCCAGCCCCACCACCAGGACCCGCTTGCCAGCAAAACGCTCGGCGCTGCTGTAAGCCGAGCTGTGCACGATCTCGCCGCTGAACCGCTCTTCACCCGGCCAGTGTGGGCGCTGGGGAACCTCCCATCGCCCCGTACAGACGACGACATGGCGCGAGCGGTGAACGCCGTCGGCGGTCGTGGTGCTCCACCAATCATCTGACCCCTGGGCGATCGAAACCACCCGCTGCCCGAAACGCGGTTCGATCTCGAAATGCCGGCGATACAGGTCCAGGTATTCGATCACCTGCTCGCGGGAGGGATAGCGGGGGTGGTGCCTGGGGAACGGCAGGTGCGGCAAACCAGAGTGCTGTTTCGCCGTGTGCAGATGCAGCCGCCGGTACCGCCCGCGCCACGAGGCACCCACCCCGTCGTCGCTCTGCTCGAGGACGACGAACGGTCTGCCTGCCCGCCGCAGGCAGGCCGCCACCGCCAACCCCGCCGGGCCCGCGCCCACGATGATCGTGCCGGTCCCTTCCATGCCAAGCATTCTAGATCGGTGTCCCTCCGCTGGAGGCAGGGCGGATAGGCGCCAATACGCCCAGGTACCACCACCTACCCAGTCGACGCCTCCACCGCAGTCCCTGCCTCAAGTTGTCCCCGAAGGTTGTCGATTGATTGGGTCAGGAATGACTCATCATGCGGCTTAGCGTTGATACGGAGACCCGGATGCTTTCTGTGCAGGGCGCACAGGGGACCAATGACGTGGCTCTCTTTTCGCGAGATGGTTTTGCGATCCTCTCCGAACTTTGGCTCAAGGTCGGATGGGACCAGAAATACACCTACAGCTTCAGCTGGATGGGCCGTCCTGTCATCCAGCTTCCGGAGGACATGATCCGGATCCAGGAAGTGATCTACCGCGTGAAGCCAGACGTTCTCATCGAGACGGGGGTGGCGCACGGCGGCTCCCTGATGTTTTACGCCAGCTTGTTCAAGTCAATGGGTCGCGGTCGCGTGGTCGGCGTGGACATCGATATCCGCCCTCACAATCGACAAACCATCGAAGCGCACGAACTCAAGCCGTTGATCACTCTGATCGAGGGCTCATCGATCGCCGCTGAGACCGTGGCCAGTGTGCGCGAGCAGGTACGTCCCTCCGATACGGTGATGGTGGTGTTGGATTCGAACCACTCGCGCGATCACGTTCTTGCGGAGCTCGAACTCTACTCGCCCTTGGTGACCTCAGGGTCTTACCTCGTAGCAACCGATGGCATCATGGAGTTCTTGGGCGATGTCCCTCGGGGCAATCCGGATTGGAAAGGCAACAATCCGAAAACGGCGGCCGAGCAATTCGCGCGAGAACGACCCGACTTCGTCCTTGAGAATCCGCCTTTCCTTTTCAACGAAGGTAACGTCGACGCGCCCATCACCCATTGGCCGTCGGCGTATTTGCGCAAACGCTGAGCGCGGGCAGGACCCGTGCTGGCTAGTTGATAGGCAGCGTGAACTGGTTGCTGGGATCGCGCAGATATTCGTCGAGATAGGGCGAATACGTCGTGACGGCGATGGTGCCGTCACCCGGCGAGAAGCGGAGCAGGCGCAGAAATCCATTCCCTCCCCGCACCATCCCGCCGGCGAACGAGTCACAGGGCGGCGCCGTGCAGGTCTGATAGTTGGTGAGAATCTGATGCACCACCGTGCCGTCCTGTCGGCTGCTGGTGAGACGGGCGGCGGTGCCGGGAGGC
>JAXDMH010000777.1:0-3115 GCA_034666225.1 Myxococcales bacterium | reverse complement strand
CGCCCAACGGCGACGACGTCTTTGAGAGAGCGCGGCAACAGATTCTCCAGCGTCAGCCCGCGCACCAGGATCTCCTTGCCGTCCTTCACCCGATAGACGACCAGCGGGTGCACGGGCGGCGGCCCGTGGCTGCCCGCGCCCATGCCGAACGACAGCAGCGCCGTCAGATCGTCGCCGCTGGAACCGCCGCCCGCCACGTTGGGATCCTCCAGCAGGCGGACCACGTACGGCGTCACCCCGCCCCCCTTGGCTATCTTGGCCAGCTGGGCCAGCAGCGCCGGTCGCGACCGGCCGCCTTTGGCGGTGACGATCAAGTTGCCGATGTGAGCGCGCGGCGAGGTAAAGCGCGAACCGCGGGCGTGACCGTTCGAATGCAGGATCTCCTTGCGCGGCGTTCGCGACATCAAGAGGGACCGCAGCAGTCCCGACTCGACCAGCGACACGCGGCGCGCCGGCACGCCCTCGTCGTCAGCGCGATAGGCGCCGAACAGCGTTTGCTTGCCGGGGCCGCTCTCCTGCAACGGATCGTCGACCACCGACGACAGCAGCGGCGAGGCCACCTTCTGTCCCAGCTTGTTCGCCAGCTCGCTCTGCTCGCTGCGCTCCTCGCTGCCGGCGGCGGCGGTCTTGGGGGGCGGCGTCCCCGCCAGGTTGTCGGCCAGTAACAGCTTCAGGATCTGCCCGGCGGCCAGCCCTTCGAACAGCACCGGGCCCGAACCGCTGTCCGCCACCGGCGCCGTGCGCATGGCGGTCAGCTCGGTGGCCATGGCCCGCACCGCCGTCTCCATCTCGGACGCGGCCGGCAGCGTAGCCAAGGTCAGGGCGCTGAAGGGGACAAAGCTGTGCAGCTTCATGCCGTCGTCGGCCTGAGCCTCGGCGGTCACGTCGATGCGCACCGTGCGCTGGCGATCGTCAATGAAGGTCCCTTCGCTGCTGGCCATCCGCCGCCGCACCACCGCGGCGGTGGCGGTGACGCGCGACCCGACAATCAACGGGAAATCGCGAAAGACAGCCGACAGCCGCACGGCCAGCTTGCGCAGCATCACGACGTCGCCGTTGCCGTCGCTGTGACCGCCGCTAGCGCTGGCGGCCGGCAACTCGATGTGCGCCGGTTCTTCCTGCGAAAAATCACCCAGCGTGCCATCCCCTTCGGCGCTGGCCTGACTGGCGGCGGCAGCCCGCTTGCGCGCCAGCACCTCCAGGCCCCCCTTGTACGCCTCGTCGGTGCGCATCCACAGCTCGCGCCGCAAGGCCGCGTAATCGTCTTCAATGGGCAGGCTGGCAAAGCGCGCGCCGCTCCCCTCGAAGTTGCTGTTGTCGAAGACCGCGTCGCCCACGCGCAGATCGGTGCGCAGCACGCGCGAGGCATAGTGGTGCGCCGCCGTGGGCGCGCCGAACGTGGCGCTGGCCAGAACCTGGTCGATGTCGCTGATGGTGTAGGCCAGGTAATAGGGCCGCGGCTCGTCGCCCAGGCGCAGGTCGGACATCGAGCGTGACAGCTCGTCCTGCATCGCCTTGCGCACGGCCCCGTCGTTGATCTCGACGCGCGGCTCGGCGTCGATGTCGACCGGTTTGCCCGCGCCCAGCGCCGCGAAGGCAACCGTCGCCAGCGCCAGCAGGGAAAACGAAGAGACTGATCGGCGGTGGCGTTTCATCGCGCGCTTTCCCCTGGCCGTTGCCCTTGCCCTTGCCCTTGCCCGATGGGCGCCGCGCGATGCAGGGCGGGGGCGGGCAGCGCGGGCGGCTTGTCGTTGCCCTTGTCGCGCCGTTCGATCTCGATCTGCTCGACCAGCAGGCTGGGGCTGGTGGCCGACACCGGAACGAAACCGGATTCGGCGCCGCAGTATCCGTTGAAGGTCTGGTAGTCGGCGGAGGCGGCCCGGATGCGCGACAGCGCCGCCAGCGGCGTGCCGACAACGTCGACGCCGCGAACCAGCTCGTCGGGGCGGCCGTCGGCCCACACCCGATACACCAGGATGGGCAGCACCTTGAAGGCCTGCGGTCCGCCGCGCGTGGTGTTGGTGAACCCGCCCGAGATGTCGCGAAACAAAAGGCCGTATTGCTTGCCCTGGCGGCGGGCCATCTCGCGCAGCAGCCGGCGCAGCTCGTCCGTCGACACTGCCTCCGCCGGCTGCACCACCAGGTTCCCCTGCCGCGACACCACCTGGCGTCCTTCCTGGCGCCGGCCGTGGCCGTTCGACTGGCTGAACCCCCGCGTCGGCGAGCGGCTGAGCAGGAACGTCTTGAGAACACCGTCGGCGACCAGCGTGGCCCGCTGGGCCGACACCGCCTCGTCGTCGAAATGATAAAAGCCGTTCAGATCGACGCCGCCCAGGCGGGCCAGCGTCGGGTCGTCATAGACCGAGATGAAGGCCGGCATGATCGGCTCGTCGATCTTCTTGGCGAAGGTCTGCCCCTCGTCTTCGTTTTTCTGGCGGTGCCCCTCGACGCGGTGGCCGAAGATCTCGTGGAAGAACACCCCGGCCGCCTTGCCTTCCAGAATGGCCGGGCCGATGTACGGGTCGGCCAGGGGCGCCCGGCGCAGCGCCTTGAGGTCGGTGATCATCGAATCGGCGGCTCGATTCATCTCCGACTCCGGGGCCAGGGCATCGAACGACGCGGCGTCGAAGCTTTCGAAACGTTCCAGCTCCATGCCGTCGTCGGCGTGGGCGTCGGCCTGCAGGTAGACACGCACGAACGTGCCGCCGGTCTGGATGACCGCTCCTTCCGAGGTGAGCAGCCAGCGGGTCAGCCCCACCACCTGCAAGGTCACCTGCGAATCCAGGATTTCTCCCTGACCGCGAAAGCGCGCCGACAGCGCCCGCATCTTTTTTTCCCAGGCCGGCACGTCGACGCTGACTGCCGACGGCTGACCCAGGTAAACCACCGGCTTTTCCCGGGAGAAATCGTCGGAGGTGTCATCGTCCGCCACCTTCAGCGTCTTCTGGGTGCGAATCTTGACCAGGCGTTCGGCCGCTTCCTTGTATCGCCGGTCGGTCTCGATCCAGGCCACCGCGCGCAGCGCCGCCGGATCGTCGGTCAACGGCAAGGCCGCCCCGCGCCCGCCGAACGCCGAGGACATATCGAAGCCGTCGGAGCGAATGATGTGCGTCGA
>JAXDMH010000776.1:0-3350 GCA_034666225.1 Myxococcales bacterium | reverse complement strand
CGGTCGACTTCGGCGGGCGGGCGGCGTTCGTGTACAAGGCCGACGCGGTCAAAGGCAAACGGATCGGAACGTTCGACGCCGAGCTGGCCCGGGAATTCTTCGGCGGCTTCGTGGGCGCGGCGCTGTGCAACCTGCATCTTGAGGTTCGGTACGGCGAGAACGCGCACCACATCGTCGAGGCGCTGTTCAAGGCGTTCGCGCGCGCGACGGCCACGGCGGTGCGCCTGGACCCGCGCGTGGTGGGCGTGCCGTCGACCAAAGGGACGCTGACCGCCTGAGGGCGGCGGCCAACAAGACGCGGACGCGGACGGCGGGTTCATGAACGCACGACCTCGGGTGGCCGTGGCCGACACCGGCAGCGGCAACCTTCGCAGCGTGGAAAAGGCGCTGGCCATGGCGGGTGCCGACGTCATCGTCACCACCGACGCCGACCAGGTGGCCGCCGCCGACAAGGTGGTGGTCCCCGGTCAGGGCGCGTTCGGCGGCTGCGTGGCGGGCCTTTCGCGCGACGGCGGCGCGCTGGGACAGGCGGTGCTGCAGTCCATTCGCGCCGGGCGGCCTTACCTGGGGATCTGCCTGGGGCTGCAAGTCTTGTTCGAGGGCAGCGAGGAAGATCCCACCTGCCGGGGTCTGGGTGTTCTGCCCGGGCAGGTGCGCCGGTTCGCCGAGAGATCCGGCCTGAAGATCCCGCACATGGGCTGGAACGCGACGCAGCCCGGGCCCGCGCTGATGTCGTCACATTCGGCGCCGTCGCCGGTGCTGTCGCAAACGCCGTCGGGGACGTTTTTTTATTTCGTGCACAGCTATTACGCCGATCCGGCGCGGCCCGCCGACGTGGCCCTGGAGACCGAACACGGCGTACGCTTCTGCGCCGCCGTGGCCCGCGACAACATCTTCGCCTGCCAGTTTCACCCGGAGAAAAGCCAGCAGGCAGGCCTGGCGCTCCTCCGCAGCTTTGTCACCCTGTAGGATGGGATAGCGATGCAGATCTTCCCCGCCATTGATCTCCTGGACGGCAAAGCCGTGCGCCTGCAACAAGGGCGGCGCGACAGCGCGAAGATTTACTCCGAGCGGCCCTGGGAGGTGGCGAAGAGCTGGTGGGGGCTGGGCGTCCCGCGCGTGCACGTCGTCGATCTGGATGCCGCGTTCGCGCGCGCCACCGGGGGCGACGCCAACAACCGCGCCACCATCAAGAAGATCGTCGAGGCGGCGGGCGTCGACGTCGAGGTGGGCGGCGGCGTGCGGTCGATCGAAGACTGCCAGCGGCTTTTCGACGTCGGCGTCAAGTACGTCGTGATGGGGACCGCCGCCATCAAGGACCCGACCTTCGTGGCCAAGGCCTGCGCGCAGTTCCCGCAGCGGGTGGTGGTGGCTGTCGACGCCCGCGAGGGGAAAGTGTCGGTGGAAGGCTGGACCGAGGACACCCTCAGCGACGCGGTGGAGATAGGCGCCGCCGTGGCGACGGCCGGCGCCGGCGCGGTTCTTTATACCGACATCGGCCGCGACGGCATGCGCACGGGGCCCAACCTGGAAGCGACGGCGCGCCTGGGCCGTCACATCGCTCCCTGCCCGGTGATCGCGTCGGGCGGCGTGTCGCGCCTGGAGGACATCGACACGTTGATCGGCACGGGCGCCGCCGCCGTGATTATCGGCAAGGCGCTGTACGAAGGCGTTTTCACCGTCGAGCAGGCGCTGGCCCACGCCCAGGCACTGAGCATGAAAGGCAGCGCGCGCTGATGCTGTGCAAGCGGGTCATCCCCTGTCTGGACGTCGACGGCGGACGGGTGAAGAAAGGCGTCCGCTTTCAAGAGCTGCGTGACGCCGGCGATCCGGTGGCGGTGGCGGCGGCCTACGATCAACAAGGCGCCGACGAGGTCTGCTTTCTGGACATCTCGGCTTCATCTGAAGGGCGGTCGACGACGCTGGACGTGGTGCGCGCCACCGCGGAGCGGGTTTTTTTGCCGCTGACCGTGGGCGGCGGTGTGCGCTCCGTCGAGGACGTGCGCGCGTTGTTGCTGGCCGGCGCCGACAAGGTCGGCATCAACACCGCCGCCGTCGCCAATCCACAGCTGGTCCGGCGCGCCGCCGACGCCTTCGGCAACCAGGCCATCGTGGTGGCCGTCGACGCGCGCCGCGAACCCGACGCCGACGGCCAGGCGCCGCGCTGGCAGGTCTTCACGCACGGCGGGCGGCGTCCGACCGGGATCGACGCCGTGGCCTGGTGCGCGCGCCTGGCCGAGGCCGGCGCCGGCGAGATCTTGCTGACCAGCATGGACCGCGACGGGACGCGCGACGGGTTCGACCTGGCCCTGACCCGCGCCGTGGCCGATCGGGTGGGCGTGCCGGTGATCGCCTCCGGTGGCGTGGGGACACTGCAACACCTTTACGAAGGGATCGCCGAGGGACACGCCGAGGCGGTGCTGGCGGCGTCGATCTTTCATTTTGGCGAATTCACCGTCGGGCAGGCGCACGATTATCTGCGCGCCCGCGGCGTCGCCGTCCGGGAGGAAGTCCATGTCGGAGGATGATTCTGAAACGACGCTGGTGTCATTCATCCGGGCCGTGCGCTTTGACGCTGACGGCCTGGTGCCGATGATCGCGCAGGAACGCGCCACCGGCATGGTGCGCATGGTGGCCTGGGCCAATCGCGACGCGCTGGAGCAGACCGTCGCCACCGGGTTCGCCCACTTCTGGAGCCGGTCGCGCCAGGCGCTGTGGAAAAAAGGCGAGACCTCGGGGAACACGCTGGCGGTGCGCGGGATGCGCGTCGACTGCGACGGCGACGTCGTGCTGTTGACGGTCGACCCCGAAGGCCCCTCCTGTCACACCGGCGCCACGTCCTGCTTTTTTCGGGCCCGCGCCGCCGACGGAACCATCGCCCCCGACGACGGCCCGGCTGATCCACCGGCGGTGATCGTGGCGCGGGTGGCGGCGGTGATCGCCCGGCGCCGGCGCGAACGCCCGGAGAAAAGTTACGTGGTCTCGCTGCTGGACGCCGGCTTCCCCAAGATCGCCGCCAAGATCGCCGAGGAATCAGGCGAGCTGTGCGAGGCGCTGTCCGAAGGCGACGCCGCCCACACCGCCCACGAGGCGGCCGATCTGATCTTCCATGTGCTGGTCGGCCTGGAGGCGGCCGGCGTGCCCACTGACGACGTCTTCGGTGAACTGGCTCGGCGTTTTGGGGTTTCCGGCATCGACGAGAAAGCGAGCCGCGCTAAATGATCCGGGAGGTGCTCGGGCCTGGCGGCCTGGTCGCCTCCGCGCTGCCCGGGTACGAACCGCGGCCCGGTCAGCTGGCCATGGCCGAGCGGATCGCGCTGGCCATCGAACGCGATGATCGGCTGCTGGTC
>JAXDMH010000775.1:0-5655 GCA_034666225.1 Myxococcales bacterium | reverse complement strand
GGTCTGTCTCAGCGTGCCCCGGGCGCCGCTGATCGCGTTTCTGCACCAGCACCCGCGCGCCATGGATCGAATGCTGGAGGCCCTGGCCTTGATGTGCTGGAGCGTCACCGGCGTGCTGAGCGACGTGACCTTTCAAGACATTCGTGCGCGCGTCGCCCGCATGCTGCTGGCGCTGGCCGACACCCACGGCGAGCCAACGCCCGCCGGCGTGCGCATCGGCATGAAGCTGTCCCAGGGAACCCTGGCCGGACTGGTCGGCGCCAGCCGCGAGAACGTCAACCGCGCGCTGGCCGCCTTCGTCGCCAACGGGGATCTGCGCCACGACGACGGTTTCTTTACACTGATCACGACGGACGGATTGCGGGCCGCGGTCGAATCGGCGGCCTGATCTGATCGCCAGCAGCCGCGACAGCACTGTCACGTATTCGTCGCAGCCGGGTGCCGGAATCGAGTGGCTACGCAGCGGCATGAGCCTTGCTGACTCCCTGGCCATGAACTGGCGACAAAGACTGCGTGACTTGTTACTGGCGGGCGGCACCGTGGCTTCGGTCGGCTACGGGGCGACCGGCTGCCTTCCCATCTTCCCCTGTGGCAACGCGAACAACGATCCGTGCATATGTGGCCGGCCTGACCAATCGGCACAGCTCAAGGCCGAGTGCGACGAGAAGACACAATGCGTGGAGAAGGGCGGTCAGTGGAAAACCTATTTCCCGCCCGACGGTGGTGGCATGAGCGACGGCAGCGTCTGCGTGCTGCCCGACGATGCGGGCAGTGACCAGGGCGGCGACACGCGGTCGGATGCGGGAGAGGTCCGTTGACCGCGCGACGTCCAGCGGTGGCGTTGCCGGATCCCGTTCTCGCCGCCTACACACCGGCGCAGATCGATTTCGCGCGCGCCGCCTGGCCGTTGCGAGCGGCCGAGGAGCTGCGCTCCGCTCTGGTCTACCGAACACTCGCGCGCGCCTGCGCCGACGCGCGATGGGAGAGCGCTTGGACGGCAGCCATCGACTCGGTGGCCATCGACGAGATGTCCCACGTTCGCCTTTGCCGGGTGGTCGGCGCACGGTTAGGCGCGGCCGTTCCCATTTACGATCGCGAACCGGTGCGAGCGCGAGTCGCCGGCTTTTCGGATCAGCGGGACGTCGTCGCGGGCCTCATGCTGGTGGAGGTCGCGGCTGGCGAAACCATCTCGGCGTCGCTGTTTCGCGCCGGACATCGCGCCACCGTCGAGCCGCTGGCCCAGGCGGCCTTGCGCATCATATTGGCCGATGAGGAGCGTCACGCGAACTTCGGCTGGCAAGCGCTGAGCGCGCTGTGGCCGACGCTGACAGAGCAGCAGCGTTGCGGGTTACAGGAGGAGGCCGCTCGCGGGCTGGCCGGCCTCGAGCAAACCATGGTCGCGCCGGCGCTGCGCTGGATGGAGGACGGCCTTACTTTCGACCCCGCGCTCGCCGAACTCGGCGTTCTGCCGCCCGAAGCGCGCGTCGAGGCATTCTATACAACTGTCGAAGAGCAGGTATTGCCCGGCCTCACCGCGCTGGGCCTCGACGGGCGCGCTGCCTGGTCGCGGCGCTACCGGCGCGCCTGATCGATCGGCCGAGGCGCTAGTGGGCAAGGGCCCGGCAGCGCATCAGCGATTCGAGATAGTAGTAGTCCGCATAGTTGATCGGCACGTCAATCTCGCTGTTGCCGGGCAGGTTCCCGGTGCTGTGCATCAGCAAGAAGAAGCTGTTCTGACCAGCCGCCGCCGCATACGCGGGCGACGTCAGCGACTTCAAGATCGCCAGGGCATAGTCGCGGTACCGGGAGGCATCTGGTTCCTGCACCAGCCCCGACAATTGCAGCAACCCGCTGGCCATGATCGCCGCCGCCGAAGCGTCGCGCGGCGTCGCAGCCCCGGCCGGGGCGTCGAAATCCCAGTACGGCACCTTGTCCGCCGGCATGTTCTTGTGGGTCATCAGGAACGCCGCGATCTTCTGCGCCTGGGCCAGGAACTCCGGCTTCTTCGAGGCGACGAACGACTCGGTGAATCCGTAAAGCCCCCAGGCTTGCCCGCGCGCCCACGCCGAACTGTCCGCCAGGCCCTGCACGGTCACCTTGCTGATGATGGCGCCGGTCGTCGAGTTGTAGTTGACCAGGTGGTACGAGCTGTTGTCAGGGCGGAAGTGGTTCTTGATCGTCGTCAACGCGTGCTGGGTGGCCTGGTCGGCATAAGTCGGATCGCCGCCGTTTGCGCTGACGAAGTACAGCAGGCGCAGGTTCATCATGTTGTCGATGATGACGGGATAATCCCACTGCGGATTGTCCCAGGATTTGATGACACCGACGACGGCGTGAAAGCGCGTCGACAGCGAAGCCGCCGCCGTCTTCAACACCGCCAGCGCGTTCGCGTTGTTGGTCAGGCGGAAATTGTTGCCGAAGGTGCTCATGAACCGGAAACCCAGATCGTGGTCCGTCTTGGTGGTCTTCTGCGGCTCCAGCGCGGCGCCGGCGCTTTCCGCGGCGGTCCGAAAGGCGGCATCCTTGGAGTACTCGTACAGGTACCAATAGCTGCCTGCGACGAAGCCGGAAGTCCAGTCGGTGATGGGGACGGTGGTGACCACCCCGTTCTTGGCCGTGCGTGGGAGGTTGGCGGAATTGGTGTAGGCCGTGCGAAACCGGGTGTACTGGGTGACCGCGGCGTCCAGCGCGGTGGAGCAAAACGCAACGTCGACGTTCGGCTGGCTGGGCGCGTCCGCCGGCGCGTCGGCGCTGCCGTCAGTTCCACCACCCGCGCTGCCACCCGCGCCGCCCGCGCCACCTTGGCCGGCGACATCGCTGGCGCCTCCGCCGCTGCCGGTGGTTGAACTGTCGACGGGCCCGGCACCGCCGCTGCCGGTGGTGGTCGACGTGCCGCCGCTGCCCCCGGCGCTGGCGCCGCCGCCGCCGCTGCTACCCCCGGTCCCTGACGAACCTGGCGAGGCGTTGTTAGCCGAGCAAGCGGCCAGCGTGAGAAAAACACACAACAACCAGTTGGACCGTTGCATGTCGTTTCTTTAGTTCAGGGCCCTGGCCCGAACAAGCCTGTTTGAGGTTGTGGACGAGCCGCGGGCCGTTTTTCCGTCCGCCAGGTGGTGCACGCGCACGCGATGGTCGTTCGCGTTTCCCATTTTTGCCGCTTGCGGGGTTTAGGGTTCTTGCGATCGCAAGAACCCGGCTCCCCGGTGCGATTCAGCGTCTGCCAACCATCGTCGTCCAATCGGACGCGGCATCAGTCCGGACGCAGAATGGAATAGAGCACGGCGTCCGAAGGCGCTCCGTTCACCAGGACCCGCTTTCTCAGGACCGCGTCACGATGAGCCCCCGCTTTTTCGGCAACGCGTTGACTCCTGCGGTTGGCGGCTGCCGCAACGATCTCCAGGCGATGAAGGGGCGTGTGCTGGAATGCCCATGACACCACCTGAAGGACCGCCGCCGGTGCGAAGCCGCGCCCGGCGAGGGAAGACCGCACCCAGTACCCAAGGTTCGCGACGCCCGTCGCCGGGCTGATCTGATTGATACCGCAACCACCAGCGTACTGGCCCGCTGCATCGACGATGGCGAACTCGTGCATTGTTCCGGTCGCGTGACCGTCGCGAACCGCGCGGATCCACTGCAGCGCCTCGGACGCGGAGTATTCGGCATGGCACCATGGCATCCACGGCAATACGTCGCCCGTCGATTCGCGGGCCGCCGCGGTCATCGCCTCGGCGTCAGATTCTTCGTACAGTCGGATCGTGACACTCATCCCGCATTCAACCATTGGCGAATCACTTCAACGAAGCGGTCCCGGGCATGACGCTCGCGCCACGGTTGGTGCCCACATCGGTCCAGCGAGATGTACTCGAGCGTTGGGATGATTTTCCGCAGGGTGTCCCGCGTCGCTGGGCCGGGATGAGGGTCGACATCGCCGTGAATCATCATGACGTGCCCGGCGTCATCGGGGCAAGGCCGACCGCGAAGCTCCGTCAGATGCAACGCCAGGTGGGACAGACCCTCGACGAAGCTGGAAGCGCGCTGGAGCCGTGGCACCGGCAGTTGAGCATATGACGAAGCCGGCGTTCTTCAGCACCCGGACCGATCCGGCGTTCTCCAGCGCGGTTTCTGCTTCGACCAGAGTCACCTTGGGCTGCGAGAGCGCCCATTCCGAAAGAGCCGTCACCATCTCCGTCGCTATGCCGCGCCGCTGATAGGCGGGTAAGACTGCATAACCGATCTCAACCATGCCTGCGGACGTTGGGGCGCCTTTGAATCCCACGCTGCCACAAAGAACCAATGTCTCGCGGATCTGAAGGAGTCCGTACCAACCGAGATTCCACCGACCACCGTCTGCGCTGTCGACGCTGTTCTCCAGGAACAGCGGCAGAACGTCCCTGACGGACTCTGGTGGCCAATCCGTTGGGACTTCCGCGCCAAGCAGCGTGGCCAGTCGTGCGGAGTCGCTTATCTCGGCCTCGGCAAGCGCCCGTGTGCCCGGCACGAGTCGCATCCGGAGAGTCCTCACGTCAATCATCGCCGACTCAGGTTTGCCCAACGTCAGTGTCGCTCACGGGTGTGGTTCCGAGCGCAGGCGAGGACCAGCGTAAGCGAGGATCACCTCCGACTGCAACGGGGATGGGCGGCCTCCTGCAGCGGCCGGGCCGCGCCCGCCGCGCTCAGTGGGAACCATCGCTCTCCTCCATCTTCTTGATGACCATCGCAATCGTCGACGCGTCGATGTTCGCTCTCTTCATCAACTGGGTGGCGCGCTGTATGTCGTCGGCGTCGATGGCATCAAAGAACTCCTCGACCTTGTCGATCTCGGCCAACTGCTCCAGCACCAAGGTGCCTTCAAAGTCCGTCTCTTCCATCGTCATCGTGAGTCCTTTGAGGGCCCATTCTGGCTCGGTACGGTGTTCTTTCGGTTCACGATCCACACCTCCTCTCCGTCAAGAAACTGCGAAGCCGACCGCAGCCCCGCACGATGAGCCACCTTCTGACTGGCGATGTGGCAAGGATGGACGCAGGCCCGAATCTCTGGCGCCTCCAGAATGTCGAGCCACGCCACGAGACCTTGGGCGGCCTCGGATCCATATCCGCGCCGTTGCCACGATCCTCCGATGACCCAGGCGACGAGGGTTTGGCCGAAGGAGATCGTCGCCTGGGCATACCCGATCGCAGTGCCCAGTTCGCGTTCCTGAATCAACCAGTTGAGCCAGAGCTCGTCTCCGTCAGGCGACCGACGGCTCTCTCGGCGAACATAGACCTCCGCCAGAGATGCCTCCGAACGCGGCGGCGAGCCGCCGGTGAACGTGTGCAGCGCGGGATCCGACAGGATCGGGTACAAGGCATTTGCGTGAGCTCGAACCATCGGCTCCAGATCCAGTCGGGCTGTGCGGATCCAGCAGTCTGCGTCCGGTGGAACACCAAGCTTTCGCACCGCGATCACGGACGTTCTTTGCGCTCCATTTCGGCCAGCACCTTCTTGGATACCTCAGCGTGCCTGGTGAGGATATTCGCGAACTCCATCTGCATTTCAATCTTCGCCCGCATCCAGAGCACTTGCCCAGCTCGATCGAGCAGCGCTGGTTCGTGCTGAACGGCTGGAATCGTTCTCATGTCCTTCATGGCCCTGGCGGCACGTTCAGCGGCAGCGGC
>JAXDMH010000774.1:0-7198 GCA_034666225.1 Myxococcales bacterium | reverse complement strand
GGCCAGGCCCAGGTGCCGGGCGTGGGCGGCACCTGGAAGGATCTGACCGACAACGTGAACAGCATGGCGTCGAACCTGACCACCCAGGTGCGCAACATCGCCGAGGTGACCATCGCCGTCGCCAACGGCGATCTGTCGCGGAAGATCACCGTCGACGTCAAGGGCGAGATCCTGGAGCTGAAGAACACCCTGAACACCATGGTCGATCAGCTGAACGCCTTCGCGTCCGAGGTCAGCCGCGTGGCCCGCGAGGTGGGCACGGAAGGCAAGCTGGGCGGCCAGGCCCAGGTGCCGGGCGTGGGCGGCACCTGGAAGGATCTGACCGACAACGTGAACAGCATGGCGTCGAACCTGACCAACCAGGTGCGCAACATCGCCGAGGTGACCATCGCCGTCGCCAACGGCGATCTGTCGCGCAAGATCACCGTCGACGTTCGCGGCGAGATCCTGCAGCTGAAGGAGGCCATCAACACCATGGTGGAGCAGCTGCGCTCGTTCGCCAGCGAGGTGACGCGCGTGGCCCGCGAGGTCGGCACCGAAGGCCGCCTGGGCGTGCAGGCCGTGGTGCCCGGCGTGGCCGGCACCTGGAAGGATCTCACCGACTCGGTCAACGCCATGGGGACCAACCTGACGGCGCAGGTGCGCAACATCGCCGAGGTGACCACGGCGGTCGCCCGCGGCGACCTGTCGCGAAAGATCACCGTCGACGTCAAGGGCGAGATCCTCGAGCTCAAAAACACCATCAACACCATGGTCGATCAGCTGCGCGCCTTCGCCTCCGAAGTCACGCGCGTGGCCCGCGAGGTCGGCACGGAAGGGCGTCTGGGCGGCCAGGCTGACGTGCCCGGCGTGGCGGGCACCTGGAAGGATCTCACCGACTCGGTGAACGTCATGGCCGCCAACCTGACCAATCAGGTTCGCGGCATCGTCAAGGTCGTCACCGCGGTGGCCAACGGCAACCTGCGCCAGAAGCTGACCGTCGAGGCCAAAGGCGAGGTCGCCGCGCTGGCCGAGACCATCAACAACATGACCGACACGCTGGCCACGTTCGCCGAGCAGGTCACCAACGTCGCCCGCGAGGTCGGCGTCGAGGGCCGCCTGGGCGGGCAGGCCAATGTTCCGGGCGCCGCCGGCACCTGGAAGGATCTGACCGGCAACGTGAACCTCCTGGCCGCCAACCTGACCACGCAGGTGCGCGCCATCGCCGAGGTGGCCACCGCCGTCACCAAGGGGGACCTCACCCGTTCCATCCAGGTCGAGGCGCGCGGCGAGGTGGCCGAGCTGAAGGACAACATCAACACGATGATCGACAACCTGCGCGCCACCACCGACAGCAACCAGGAGCAGGACTGGCTGAAGACCAACCTGGCCAAGTTCACCAGCCGGCTGCAAGGCCAGCGCGATCTGGTCACCGTCGGCAAGATGCTGCTGTCCGAGCTGTCGCCGCTGGTCGAGGCCCAGCACGGCGTCATCTATCAGATGGAGCGCGGCGAGCCCGGCGAGGTCACCGACGTCGCCGACCACAAGACGCTGCGTCTATTGGCCGGGTACGCGCAGCGACCTGATCAGCCGGACAGCATTGCTGTGGGCGTGGGCCTGGTCGGCCAGGCCGCCGCTGAAAAACAGCGCATCCTGCTGACGGACATCCCGCCCGAGTACACCCGGATCCAGTCCAGCCTGGGCGCCGCTCAGCCCAAGAACATCCTGGTGCTGCCAGTGCTTTTCGAAGGCGAGACCATGGCCGTCATCGAGCTGGCCGGCCTGCGGGCGTTCACCAACACCCACCTCATCTTTCTGGATCAGCTGACCCAGTCCATCGGCGCCGTGCTGAACACCATCGAGGCGACGATGCGCACGGAGAACTTGCTGTTGCAGTCGCAGCAGCTGACCGCGGAACTTCAAACGCGCCAGATCGAGCTTCAGCGCACCAATGAAGAGCTGGCGTCCAAGGCCAAGCAGCTGGCCGAGCAGAACGCCGAGGTCGAGCGCAAGAACAAAGAGGTCGAGCAGGCCCGTCGCGCCCTGGAGGAGAAGGCCGCCGAGCTGGCGCTGACCAGCAAGTACAAGTCCGAGTTCTTGGCCAACATGTCGCACGAGCTGCGCACGCCGCTGAACTCGATCTTGATCCTGGGCCAGCAGCTGGCGGAGAACATCGGTGGAAATCTGACCGGCAAGCAGATCGACTTTGCCAAGAACATCCACTCGGCCGGCACCGATCTGCTGACGCTGATCAGCGACATCCTTGACCTGTCAAAGATCGAATCGGGCACGGTCACCGTCGAGCCCGAGGAGATCACCTTCAATTCGTTGCGCGACAGCGTGCACCGAACCTTCCACCACATCGCCGAGACCAAGGCCATCGGCTTCAACGTCGAGATCGACCACGCCCTGCCGCGGTCGTTCTCGAGTGACCCGAAGCGGCTGCAGCAGATCTTGAAAAACCTGCTGTCGAACGCCTTCAAGTTCACCGCCCAGGGCTACGTCTCGATGACGGTGCGGCAGGTGGTCTCCGGCTGGTCGCCCGATCATCCGGTGCTGTCGGCGGGCACCTCGGCCATCACCTTCACCGTCTCCGACACCGGCATCGGCATCGCCACCGAAAAGCAGAAGCTGATCTTCGAGGCGTTCCAGCAGGCCGACGCCGGCACCAGCCGCAAATACGGCGGCACCGGCCTGGGCCTGGCCATCAGCCGCGAGCTGGCCAACCTGCTGGGCGGCGAGATCAAGCTGACCAGCCGCGCCGGCGAGGGCAGCACGTTCACGCTGTACCTGCCGCTGACCTACACCGGACCGGCGCGCGATGTCTTGATCCAGTCGTCGTCGTCGTCGTCGGGGGCGCACCACGTTCGCGCGGCCATTCCAGTGCTGACCGTGGCCAAGACCGAAGAAGCTATTTCAGACGATCGCGACGCCATCGCCGGCGGCGATTCGGTGCTGCTGATCGTCGAGGACGATCCGCACTATGCCCGCATCCTGCTGGGGATCGCCCGCGGCAAGGGGTTCAGGGGCATCGTCGCCCAGCGCGGCCAGCAAGCGCTGTCGCTGGCGCGCGAGTTCCACCCCACGGCCATCACCCTGGACGTGTTCCTGCCCGACATGCTGGGATGGACGGTCCTCAATAACCTCAAGCTGGATCCCGGCACCCGGCACATCCCGGTGCAGATGCTGTCCGTCGAGGAACAGCGCCAGCACGGCCTGGCCCACGGGGCCTTCTCTTACCTGGTCAAGCCGGCGACCACCGGCGATCTGGAAGCGGCGATGGATCGGCTGAAGACGTACGTCGCCCCGCACACCAAACGCCTGCTGGTCATCGAAGACAACGACCGCGAGCGGGCCAGCATCGTCGAGCTGCTGTCACACGACGACATCGAGATTGCGGCGGCGGCCACCGGCAACGAGGCGCTGGCCATGCTGCGAGAGCGGGCCTTCGACTGCTGCGTGGTCGATCTGCGGCTGCCCGACATGAGCGGCTTCGAGCTGCTGGAGCGTTTACAAGCGGAGCCGGAGTTGCGGGAGATCCCCGTCGTCGTCTTCACCGGCAAGGAGCTGACCGCCGCCGAGGAGAGCCGCCTGCGCACGGTGGCCAAGAGCATCGTGCTCAAGGACGTGCAGTCGCCGGAGCGGTTGCTGGACGAGACATCGCTGTTCCTGCACCGCGTGATCGCCGGCCTGCCCGAGCAGAAACGCGCAATGATCGAACGGCTGCACGATTCGACCGACGCCCTGCGCGGTCAGAAGGTGCTGGTGGTCGACGACGACGCCCGCAACATCTTCGCCCTGACCACCGTCCTGGAGAATCACGACATGGACGTCATCAGCGCCACCAACGGGCGGCAGGCCATCGAGCTGATCCAGTCCACCCCTGATCTCAGCGTGGTGCTGATGGACATCATGATGCCCGAGATGGACGGGTACGAAACCATGCGCGAGATCCGCAAGGATCCCCAGCTGCGCACGCTGCCCATCCTGGCTTTGA
The DNA here is from genome assembly GCA_034666225.1 of Myxococcales bacterium. Lineage (GTDB taxonomy): Bacteria > Myxococcota_A > Polyangia > Fen-1088 > Fen-1088 > DATKEU01. The sequence continues at coordinate 3,222 of JAXDMH010000774.1, read as the reverse complement.
CCGCCAAGGCCATGAAGGGCGATCGCGAGAAATGTCTGGAAGCCGGCGCTTCTGACTACATCGCCAAACCCGTCAATACCGAGCAACTTTTGTCGCTGCTCCGTGTATGGTTGTACCGATAGATGCGCGCCCCGATTGACGTTCTGCTCGTTGACGACGAGCCCCGTAACCTGGACGCACTGGAGGCGATTCTGTCGGATCCGGGTTACCGCCTCTTGCGCGCGGAGGACGCCGATCGGGCGCTGCACCTTCTGCTGGGGAACGACATCGCGGCCATCGTCCTGGACATCAAGATGCCGGGCGTCAGTGGGTTCGAGCTGGCGAAGATGATCAAGAACACCAGGCGATTTCGCGAAACGCCGATCGTGTTTCTGACGGCGTACATGATCGACGACCAGGACGTCATCGCCGGGTACGGCGCCGGGGCCGTCGATTATTTGACCAAGCCGGTGAACCCGCAGGTCCTGCGCCACAAGATCTCCGTCCTGGCCGATCTGTTTCGCAAGACGCGCGAGCTGGCCGAGCTGAACGAGAAGCTGGAAGAACGGGTGAACGAGCGGACGGCCGAGCTGCAAAAATCCGAAGTCGCCCTGCGCGCGGCGGCCCAACAGAAGGACGAATTCCTGGCGGTGCTGGCCCACGAGCTGCGCAACCCGCTGGCCCCCCTGCGGCTGGGGCTGGACATCTTGATGCGAAAGCAGGCGGCCCCGGCGATCGTCGACCGCACGCTGTCGGCGATGGATCGCCAGCTGGATCACATGGTTCGCCTCATCGACGATCTGCTGGACCTGTCGCGCATCAGCCGCGGGTCGCTGGACCTGAAGAAAGAAAAGATCGACGTCGAGGCGACCATCGCCACGGCCATCGAGAATGCGCGCCCCTTCTTCGAGCGCCGTCAGCAGGAGCTGATCGCCGATCTGGCCAAAGGCATCTTCGCCAACGCCGACGCCACCCGGCTGGTTCAGATCGTGACCAACCTCCTGCACAACGCCGCCAAGTTCAGCCCGTCCGGTGCGAAGACCACCGTCCAGTTGCTGAGCCAGGGGATGACCGCCGCCATCAAGGTCGCCGACGCGGGGCTGGGGCTGGCCGGTGATCAGCTGGAACGGGTCTTTGACATGTTCGCGCGCGTCGAGCGGCCGGGCGTGACCGCCGAGCCCGGGCTGGGCATCGGGCTGGCGCTGGCGCGGCGCCTGGCGCACCTGCACCAGGGCACCTTGACGGCGTCCAGCGACGGCGAAGGGCGCGGCAGCACGTTCACGCTGACCCTGCCCACCATCAACGAGCAACCGATCGCCGCCGACGGTGGAGACGCCAAAAACGGAACACCTGCCGACGCGGCCACGCCTCTGGGCGTGCTGGTCGTCGAGGACAATGTGGACGTCGGCGACACGCTGGGTCTGTTACTGGAGGATCTGGGTCACCGAGTCTGGCTGGCCCGCAACGGTCAGAATGGCGTGGCGCTGGTTCAACAGCGGCAGCCCGATGTTGTTTTCTGCGACCTGGGCCTGCCCGGCATGGATGGCCTGGAGGTTTGCCGCCAGGTGCGGGCCCTTTCCCTGGACGTGCAGCCGGTCATGGTGGCCGTCACCGGGTGGGGCCGGGCTGACGACCTGCGCCGGACCAAGGAAGCGGGTTTTGACCACCACCTGGTGAAACCCATCCCCATGGCGCGCCTGTACGCGATTCTGGAGGCATCGGCAGAGCGCGCCCAGCGCATGCCCCGCACGGGGTAAGATGGTGGTCGGGTGACCACGTGATCGGAACAGTTCTGGGGGACGTGTACCGGCTGACCGGCGTGATCGGCCGCGGCGGAATGGGCGCGGTCTATGAAGGTGTGCACCTGCGCCTCAACAAGCGGGTGGCCATCAAGCTGATGGCGCGCGAGCTGGCGGAGAACACCGAGGCGCTGGCCCGCTTTCGCCGCGAGGCCGAGGTGACGTCGCAGCTGGGCCACCCGCACATCGTTCAGGTGTTCGACTTTGGCGCGGCGCCGACGGGCGAGCCTTACCTGGTCATGGAGTTTCTGGAGGGTGAGGACCTGGACCAGCGCATCAGGCGCGTCGGCCGTCTGCCCGTGGCCGAGGCGGCGCACATGATCAATCAGATCGCGTCGGCGCTGGCCGCCACGCACGCCAAGGGGATCGTGCACCGCGATCTCAAGCCGGCGAACATCTTCGTGCTGTCCGTCGAGGGCGAGAAGGACTTCATCAAGGTCGTCGACTTTGGCATCAGCAAGGTCAAGGCGGCCACGACGCGGCTGACCGCCGCGGCGGTGGTGATGGGGACGCCCAATTACATGTCGCCCGAGCAGGCGATGGGCAGCGTCGATCAGATCGATCACAGCACCGATCAGTGGGCGCTGGCCTGCATCGCCTACGAGATGCTGGCGGGCAAGCCGCCGTTCGTGGGCGACAACGTGGCGTCGCTGCTGTACCAGGTGGTGCACCAGGCGCCGTCACCGCTGACATCGCACGTGGCGGACGTGCCGCCGGGGGTCGAGGCGGTCCTGCAGCGCGCGCTGTCCAAGCAGCAGACGCAGCGGTTCGCCGGCATGACCGCCTTCGCGCGCGCCTTTGACAGCGCCATCGCCGGCGGCGGCGGGGCGGCGGTTTCCGGTGGTGGCGGGATGGACGTGGCACCACTGGCGGCCACGGCGGCGGTTTCGATCGCGACGGCCCCGGTGTCTGGCGCGGCGCCCCGAGCGGCGTCGATGCGGGCGTCGGTGGGGACCGCGCCACCACTGTCGATGGCGGCGACGGCAATGCCCGCGCCCGCGGTCATGTCGGAACCGGAGAAGGCCAAGGCCACCACCTTCTCGACGGCGACCGGCGAGGCGATGGCCCCGGAGGCAATGGCCACGATCGACGACAAGCCGCCGGGTCGCAGCCGGGTGCGGGTGATCGTGTTCAGCGCCGCCGTCGTGGGCGGCGCGGCCCTGCTGATCGCGTTGTCGACGGGGGTGTTTCGTCGTGCGCCGGCGCCCGGGGGTTCGGCGGGTCCTGCAGCGGCGGCGCCGCCGCCTGTCGCAGCGCCCGTCACCGCGGTCGCGCCCGCGCCGGCGGTTCCACCCGCGGCTCCAGCGCCAGCGATCGTGCCCGCTGCGCCCGCGGCCACCCGACCTGAACCCGTGGTGGCCCGCGAGAGCCGCCCGACTGCGCCCACGGCGCGAACACGGCGTAAGGCGGGGAAGGGCGTTCAAGGAGTCGCGGCGAGCGCGGG
>JAXDMH010000773.1:0-3796 GCA_034666225.1 Myxococcales bacterium | reverse complement strand
AAAACACCAGCGACCTGCGCAGAATCGTCAATGTGGAGAATCTAACCCTCACGCCCGAGAGGACCTCTGCTGGCGAACAGCAGAACGGACCGGTGCGTCTGAGGGCCAAGTTCGTGGCGGCGACGTTCCGATTCAAAGAGGCGCCCGCGGAGCCAGGAGCGACAAAATGATCGGCGGGCGGCGCACGCGCAAGGGGATGATGGCCGGTCTGGCGACAGCGACGGCAACGGTGGCGGTGATCGCCGCGGTGGCCTGGGCGCCGCGCTTGCGGGCGGCGGACGCCGGCAGCGCGGCGGCCAAGCCTGCAGCCGCGCCGGCGAAACCGACGGCGGCCGCCACGGCGCCCGCCACGCCGGCGGCGCCGGTCGATCCGGCGGCGGCTGCTGCTGCGCGGGCGGCGGTCCTGCGCAAGAAGGTCCTCAAGGACGAAGACTTCGTCGAGAACGAGGAGAGCAACCGCGATCCGTTTCATTCCTACCTGCGCCTGTTCGTCGACAAGCTGACCATCAAGACGCGCAAGGTGCCGGCCATCTTCGACAAGTACAGCCTGGAAGAGCTGGCCCTCATCGCGGTGATCTCCGGCGACGAAAATCCGCGAGCGATGTTTCGCGATCCGCTGGGCCTGGGCCAGACGGTCAAGCAGGGCGATTACATTTCCAAGTCCGGCGCGCGCGTCACGAAGATCCTGTCCGACCGGGTGATCGTCGAGCAGACGGAGACGGGCCAGAACGGCGAGTCGCGCGGCGTGGAGAAGGCGATCCTGGTCAATCCCGAGGAGCCGTCGCGATGAACCCCCGGCGCACAATCATGAACGCCCGGCGCGCGACGAAGATCCGGCGCACGCTGCAGGTCGTCTCGGGCGTGGCGGTGTCGCTGGCCTTTGCTCTGGGCGCGCCACCGGTGGCCAGCCAGCAGCCGCCCACCGGCAGCCCCGGCACGGGGACCTACGGCGACATGCCACCCCTGGGGGCGCCGGCCGCGCCGTCGCCCGGGACGGCGCCCGCTCCTCCTGGTGGCCTGATGGTGCCGCCGACCAGCGCTGAGCCGGCCGCGCCCGGTGCCAGCGCGCCTGCTGCGCGATCTCCCGGAGCGCCGGCCGCCGGTGGCACAGCGTCCGTCGCGCCGGCCGGCGGGGGGCTGCCTGCCGGGCTGCACTTCAGCAACGGCAAGCGCCGCTATACCGGCCGCCGCATCGACCTGGATTTCAAGGGCGCCGACATTCACAACATCCTGCGCCTGCTGGCCGACGTGGGGCAGGTGAACATCGTGACCTCCGACGACGTCAAGGGCGAGGTCACCATCAAGATGAAGAACGTCCCCTGGGATCAGGCCCTGGACGTCATCCTGCGCGCCAAGCTGCTGGGCCAGGTGCGCGAGGGGAACCTGATCCGGGTGGCGCCGATGGCGGTGCTGGAAAAAGAGCTGGAGCAGGAGATCGCCCGGCAAAAACAGCTGAACGATGTCATGCCCACGGAGACGCGCCTCATCGGCATCTCTTACGCCGACGCCAAGCAGCTGCAGGATCGGGCCAAGGATCTGCTGTCGCCGCGCGGGCGCATCTCCGTCGATGACCGCACCAACCAGATGATCGTCTCGGACGTCGCGCGCAACCTGCAGCTGATCGAAGATCTGGTGCGCAACCTCGACACGCAGACGTCGCAGGTGATCATCGAAGCGCGCATCGTCGAGGCGCGGTCGACGTTCGTGCGGCAGATCGGCGTGCAGTGGGGCGGCTCGGGTTTTCGCGACGCCGCCCACGGCAACCCGACCGGGCTGGTGTTCCCCAACAACATCGCCGCCGCCGGCGGGGCCACCGACGCCACCACGCCGCGCGGCGGCCTGAACGCCGCTGCCAGCCCCGATTTCGCCGTCAACCTGCCGGCGGCCGTCGGCACCGGCAGCGGCGGTGCGCTGGGGTTGATGCTGGGCTCGGTCAACGGCGCCTTCAATTTGAACCTGCGTCTGACCGCCATGGAATCCAGCGGGCAGGTGCGCATCCTGTCGTCGCCGCGCATCTCGACGCTGGACAACGTCGAGGCGTCGATCACCCAGGGTGTGTCCATCCCCATCGCCATCGTCAGCGCGCAGGGCATCCAGACCGTCTTCGTCGAGGCCAACCTGGGCCTGGTGGTCAAGCCCCACGTCACCAACGACGGCACCGTGGTCATGAACATCCACGTCACGCGCAACGAACCAGACTTTGTTAACACCGGCGCCCGCGGCGATCCCACCATCCTGCGCAAGGAAGCCAAGACGGTGATGCTGGTGCACGACGGCGACACCGCGGTCATCGGCGGCATCTACCAGCGGAACTCCGGGCTCAGCTTTGCCAAGGTGCCGTTCTTTGCCGACCTGCCGCTGGTCGGGTTCTTCTTCCGCAACAAGCGCGAGAACGACGATCGCACGGAGTTTCTGGTATTCATCACGCCGCGCATCGCGAACCGGACTCGCGCGTTGCGCCAGTAACACGGACCACCATGGCGGACGTTAGGCAGAAGGGCGACGGCGACGCCCCCATCTTCTTGATCGGCTTCATGGCCACGGGGAAGACCACCGTGGGCCGCCTGGTGGCCCAGGCGCGCGGGATGGCCTTCTTCGATCTGGACGAGATGATCGCCGGGGGCGCCGGTTCGTCGGTGGCGGAGATCTTCGCGCGTGAAGGCGAGGCCGGGTTTCGGCGGCGCGAGGCCGAGGCCGTGCAAAAGGCCTGCACGCTGACCCGCACCGTGGTGGCCACGGGCGGCGGCGCTGCTTGCCGCGAGGAGAATCTGGCGTCGATGCTGGCGGGCGGCCGGGTGGTGGCGCTATCGGCCACGCCGGCCGAGGTCTTGCGGCGAACGGGCGGCGCGTCCGGACGCCCCCTGCTGGACGGCAAGGCCGATCCAGTCGGGACGGCGGCGGCCCTGCTGGCGGCGCGCGAGCCTTTCTATGCCCGCGCCCACCACAGCATCGACACCGTCGGAAAATCACCGGCCGCGGTGGCGGCCGAGGTGCTGGCCGCGCTGGAGGGCGGCGGCGGTGACATACTGGGGAGCACAAAGCGATGACCACCGTCGGTGTCGAGCTGGGCGAACGGCGCTACGACGCGCACATCGGCACATTTTCGCCGGTTGAAACCGCCGAGGTGCTGACGGCGGCGCTGGGCAGCGACCTGACCGGCGTGGCCATCCTGGTCGACGGTGATCTCGGCCAGCGATCGCCGCGCGTGGCGCCTCTGCTCGAGGCGTTGCGCGCCCGCCTGCCGCGCGTCAATCGTTACGACCTGCCGGGCGGCGAGGCCAGCAAGACGTTGTCGCAGATCGAGCGCACCACCGAGTGGCTGGCCCAGCAAGGCTACGATCGACGCGCCGCCATCATCGGCATCGGCGGCGGCGCCACCGGCGATCACAGCGGTTTTGCGGCGGCCATCTACCTGCGCGGCGTGCGCTTTGCGCTGTGCCCGACCACGCTGCTGGCCATGGTCGACGCGTCGGTGGGTGGCAAGACGGCTGTCGACCTGCCGGCGGGCAAGAATCTCGTCGGGGCGTTTCATCAGCCGCGCGTGGTGGTGGCGGATCTCGGTTTTCTGCAGACGCTGCCGCCGCGCGAGCTAATCGCCGGCATGGCCGAGATCGTCAAGTGCGGCTTCATCGCCGATCCGGCGCTGCTGGGGATCTTCGACGCGCACCCCGGGGGAACGTTTTCTGAACAGGCGGTGACGGCGCTGGTGACGGGGGCCGTGCGCGTGAAGGCCGAGGTGGTGGCCGAGGACGAACGCGAAGGGGGACGGCGCGCCATCCTGAACTTTGGCCACACC
>JAXDMH010000772.1:0-5787 GCA_034666225.1 Myxococcales bacterium | reverse complement strand
GACGCCATCCTGCTGATGGGCCGCACCATCAAGGACCTGGCCGAGCGCACCGCGCGCCAGGGCGGCATCGGCTGCGCCAAGCTGGTGACGTTCGCCAACATCCCCGACGACAACCCGTTCGTGGCGGGCGCCATGCACGGCGTGGGCGAAGGCGAATGCGTCATCAACGTCGGCTGCTCGGGGCCGGGCGTGGTGCTGTCGGCCATTCGTCGCCTGCGCGCATCGGGCGCGCCGATGGATCTGACGGACGTCGCCGAGACCATCAAGCGCATGGCCTTCAAGGTCACGCGCGCCGGCGAGCTGATCGGACGCGAGGTGGCGCGGCGCCTGGGACCGCCGGCGCGCTTCGGGATCGTCGACCTGTCGCTGGCTCCCACGCCGGCGGTGGGCGATTCCGTGGCGGAGATCCTGGAGGCGATGGGCCTGGAACGCGTGGGCGCCCCCGGCAGCGTGGCGGCGCTGGCCATGCTGACCGACGCCGTGAAAAAGGGTGGGGTGATGGCGTCGTCGCACGTGGGCGGGTTGTCGGGCGCCTTCATCCCCATCAGCGAGGACGCGCGCATGGTCGACGCCGTTCGCGTCGGCGCGCTGTCGCTGGAATCGCTGGTGGCGATGAGCGCTGTCTGCTCGGTGGGCCTGGACATGGTGGCGGTTCCTGGCGACACGACGGCCGAAACGCTGGCCGCCATCATCGCCGACGAGATCGCCATCGGCGTCTTCAACAACAAGACCACCGCCGTGCGCATCATTCCCGTGCCCGGGAAAAAAGCCGGTGAGTCCGTCGTCTACGGCGGCCTGCTGGGCGAGGCCATCGTGCAGCCGGTCAGCCGCTTTCGCTCCGACGGGTTCATCGGCCTGGGCGGTCGCATTCCGGCGCCGCTGCTGGCGCTGCGCAACTGACCTGACCCACCACTGCCACTGACCCACTGACCATGCCAGGCGGCGACCTTCACATCCTGACCCTGGACAACCTGACCTTCGAGGTGGATGCGTCGATCGGCGGGCGGGTGACCGCGTTTCGCATCGACGGCAAGAACCTCCTTTCCGAGGTTCTTGCTGACCCCGACAATTTCGGCTCGACGTTCTGGACCAGCCCGCAGCTGCAATGGGGCTGGCCACCCGTCGTCGAGATCGACGGCGCGCCCTACGAAGCGCGACGTGAAGGCGCGACGATCGTGATGATGGGCCCGGTCTGTTCGCTGCTGGGGGTGCGCATTGAAAAGCGATTCACGGCGCTGGCCTCACAGCGGGCGGTGGAGATCGAATACCGGATCCACAACGTGAAGGAGGTGCCCGACGGCGGCGCGGTCGCTGTGGGCGTCCCCATCACGGTCGCTCCCTGGGAGGTGACGCGATTGCACCCGCATGGCCTGACCTTCTTCCCGACTGGTGAAGGCGTTTACCCGCCGTCGAACTTGCCGGTCGTCGACGCCGGCGGCCTGACCTGGTTCGCCTACGACCCGCGGCACATCGCCGGTCACCCCAAGCTGTTCGCTGACGCGTCTGACGGCTGGATCGCCCACGTCGATCAGCGGACGCTGTTCGTGAAGACGTTCCCGCCGGTGCCGCGCGCCCGGCAGGCGCCGGGCGAGGCGGTGGTGGAGATCTATGCGCACCCGGCGCTGACCTACATGGAGATCGAACAGCAAGGTCCGCTGCTGGAAATTCCTGCGAGCGCCGCGTCGGCATGGTCGGTGCGGTGGTACCTGCGACGCCTGCCGGAGGCCGTCGAGGTCGTGGTGGGAAGCCAGTCGCTGGCTGCGTTCGTGGCGGCGGTGATCGCCGGTGACGCGTGAGCGGCGCCGTCGCCGCCTATGACGTTGCGTTCCTGATCGCGCTGCCCTGGGGGCAGTGCGCGGGCGTGGCGCTGCCGCCGGTCCGCGGGAAGACCGTCTCCGTCGCGCCGGTGCCGGACGCGGCGCTGGCGCGGTTGGCGGTGGCAGAGCGCGCGCACGCAGAGACGCTGCCGCCGGGACGGGCGGTGACCTGGGTGGGCGGCCGTCTCGCTCTGCGCGCGGCGTTGCACGCGCTGGGCGCGGGCGCTGGTGCGCCCGACACAGACGCGGCGCCCATTCTCTCCGACGATCGCGGTGCGCCCGTGCTGCCGGCGGGCGTGGTGGGATCGATCAGCCACAAGGACGGCCTGGCCGTGGCGCTGGCCAGCGACGACGTCGGCTGGCGGGTCGGCATCGACGTGGAGCTCTTGCGCCCCTCGCGCCATGACATCGCGCCGCGCGTGCTGGATCCCGACGAACGGGCCGCCCTGGTCGGTCTTGACCAGGCGGCACGGCGCGCGGAGGTGCTGGTTCGCTTTGCCCTCAAGGAAGCGGTCTACAAGGCGCTGGATCCGTCGCTGCGACGGTACATCGGGTTTTTCGAAGTGCAGACCCGACGCGACGAACACGGCGCATTGCACGCGTCGTTCCTGCCTCGCCCGGGCGAGCCGCGTTTTGCAATCGAGGTGCTCCCCATCGCCGCGCCCCTGCCTGACCAGCTCCTGCTGGCCGTTCGCGCTCGACGTCTTTCGGCCGTGTGACGCCGCTGGCGCGACGGGCGCCTCCGGTTGGCGCTTGGAGCGCCAGCCAGCCGCCGGGTCGTCGATACCGGCGGCACTAGCTCTGGCACCGGCGATGCAGCGTCGGCAGCCCAAGGTTGGGTTTGAGGCCTGTCATGATGAATCACCAAGCGGCATCCACGGCGGCGAAGGCCCTGTGGCGGGACACCCGGGGCGGGACGATCGACAAGGTTGTCGTCGTCGCGCTCTTCGTTGTGGTCGCCGCGGCCGGCGTGCGCTTTCTGGGTCGATCGTCCAAGACGGCGCTGAGCTGTCAGGGCGAGATGGTGGCGCAGGTCGGTGCGGACGGTGTCGTGCGCTGCGCGCCCGCGTCGACCACCACTGCGTCCAACCTTCCTTCATCGCCGGGGTCGGGCAAACCCAATGAACCTCTATTGGCCTGCACCGGGCCTGGCTGCGGTTGCTTCGTCGCCGGAACGCCGGTGGCGACCGAAGAGGGTCCCCAGCCGATCGAGGAGATCCAGCCCGGGACGATGGTGCTGACCCGCGACGAACGCGGCGGCGACCTGGCGTGGAAGCCAGTCCTGCGCACCTTCGTTCGTCCCGCCGACCAGCTGATGCGTTTGACGCTGGAACGAACGGGCGGAGAGATCGTCGTCCTGGAGGTCACGCCCAACCACCGTCTTTACGTTGACGGACGAGGATGGTTGCCCGCCGGCGACGTCGCGCCAGGGAGAGATCATCTGATCGATGACAATCAAACGCCGATCCAGATTCGCGCTGTGGAACGCCTGACGGTCAGCGCGCCGGTCTTCAATCTGGAAGTGGCCGACTTTCACACGTACTTCGCCGGCCAGTTCGCAGTGTGGGCGCACAATTACTGTGGCGAGGGCGACGACGACACCGCCTATTACCCGGTGTGGGCGGCCTGGGCGGAGGCCACGCCGCCGGTCGGCCCCACCAATGATCCGGCGGCCTTTCATGGCCAGTCCCCGGTGACTCTGGCCCCCGGGAGTTACACCGCCACCACCAACTTTCCCGTTCAGGTCAGTCAGCCGCCAGCGCACCCAGCCGGTCACGGTGGTCAAAACACATTTCAAAGTGCGCCCGGCGTTCTCAATATCGACAATCACACCGCCGGCAACGCCACGCTGCAGGTCTCGGCAGGGGGAAACCTTGCCGTCGAGGTTGCCGCGCCGGGCGCAACCCCGCCGCAGCAGTCAAAGATATTTTTCGCCGATCCCGCGCAGGTGGCAGGCTGGAACGCCACCCTCATGCAAATGGGAAGCACGGTTCAACTGGTCCCGCAACCCGGCATGACCGTGACCTTCAATCATCCGACCACGGGGACCCAGACGCTGACCCGCATCGAGATGCAGAACCTGGCGCACGGAACCGGCGGCTGCGTCACCGGCACCATCGCCGGAACCTGCGACGGCGCCGCCACCGAGATCCTCGGTTCGGCGACCACGCCCGTCCCAAATTTTCCCGCGCTGCTTCCGCCCGGTGGCGATCACAGAATCGATCAGCAATACACCCACTATTACGTCTCCAATGCCCTGGTTCCGGGGGCGTTCCCGGCGCCGTTGAATCCGGCCAATCCTCGCCCGCAGTTCGCGCAGGCCGGCACGCAATACATGGATGCCATGAACGGCTTGACCAATCCGCACCCCACGGCAGCGCAGGCGGCCGCCAACGCGACCTTGAATCAGACGATGATCAACATGGGCGTCAATCAATACGCGCGGCCACAGGTGGGCCAGGCCTTCGGCATCTTCCGCATCGGCGCGATCAGGCCCGGCGCGGACTTCCTGCATGGCGAGCACTGGGGCGCCGTGGTGGCCAGCGACGGCGACACGGTCATCACCCTGGAGAACTACGAGCGCAAGGCGGAAGGCTGGTGGAACGGCACCAAAGACCCGCGTTACTTCTTCAACATCTATGGGCCGGGACGCCCGTTTCACGATTACTGGGGACACGGAAACGCGCAGGCGATGACGCTGGTCGGAGAATCCGTCCCTCCCGATCCGGCGCGACTGGGAGACTTCTGGAACAACCGCGTCCACTGGTACTTCGGCAATGGCGTGGCGACTGTCGGCAATTACCCGCTGTACGCGGGCGCCAGCAACCGGCACGACGAATTTGTGTATTTGCTGCAGGGTCTCGCCTACGCCAATCACGTCATCAACACGCGGCCCAGGCCCGCCGGCGCCCAGCAAAATCTGGCTGGCTGGTTGGCCGCGCTGCAATCATTGCCGGCGGCACAATTTCCCCAGAACGATCCCCTCCGCCTGCACGTCATCGCGCAGATCCAGCAGGCTCAAAGACGGAACACCTTCCTGTCCAAGGTTCGCCGGCGATTGCTCGGGCGACACTGAGGTTCTGGCTACCATCAGGCCATCCATGATCCGGGCGGCGAGGGCAGCAACGGCGGCGGATAGTCTGTTGTTTCCATAGTGTCCGGGCGCGACCGAGCGTACTCTGGGCCGCGGAGGCCCATGAAACACTCGAGACCGCGGTCCGTCATTGTTGCGAGGGCCGCGATGGCTGCGCTGCCTGTGATCGTCGCGTTCAGCGCCGCGGTTGCTAACGCGCAGGTCATCCCGGTGGCCGATCTGGCCGTCGAGAAGACGGCGCCGGCCGAGTCGGCCGCCGGGACCAATGTGCCCTTCGCCGTGACGGTGCTGAACAACGGTCCGGATCCCGCGGTCAACGCCGTTGTCGTCGACATGGTCCCGGCGGGAACGACGTTTGTCTCCGCCGTGCAAAACAGCGGGACGGCGTTCACCTGCACGACGCCCGCCGGGGGCAGCGGATCAGGATCGATCAGTTGCAGCTGCCCCAGCCTGGCCAGCGGCACCACCGCGACCTTCACCTTTGTCTTCCACATTGATCCCAGCACAGCGGCCGGCGCGTTCATCACGAACGTCGCCTCGGCCGCCTCCGATACCTTCGATTCGAACGAAGAAAACAGCAGCGGCAGCGCCGTCACCCAGACGCCGCCGCCGCCGGCGGCCGACATGCGCGTGTCGAAGGTCGGGCCCGGCGGTGCCAACCCCAACACCAATGTGACGTACACGATCGAGCTTTCCAACGGCGGACCGGGCGCGGCGACCAGTGTCAGCCTGGACGACACCATCCCCGGGGACATGACGGTCGTGTCGGTGACGCAGACGGCGGGACCCGCGCTCACTTGTTCGAACGGCGCGGGAGGCACGGTCACCTGCACCGCCACCAGCTTCCCGGCCGGGGCAACCGCATCCCTCACCGTC
>JAXDMH010000771.1:0-7439 GCA_034666225.1 Myxococcales bacterium | reverse complement strand
CTCGTCGTCCTTTTTCTGATCGTCCTTCTTGTCCTGATCCTTCTTGTCTTTGTTGTCTTTGTTGTCTTTCTTGTCCTTGTCTTTGTTCTTGTCGTCCTTGTTCTTGTCGTCCTGCTTCTTCTTCTCTTCTTCCTTTTGCTGCTTCTGGGCTAGCTCCAGGTTCCATTTGGCGCTGGCGTCGCGCGGATCCAGGGCCAGGGCGCGCTTGTACGCCTCGATGGCCTCCTTGAATTTGTTCTTCTTGGCGAAGGCGTTGCCCAGGTTGTAGAAGGCCGATTCCTTCAGCGTTCCGTCTTTCGCCTCGGTGGCGCGCAGAAACTCCTCGGCCGCCTCGTCAAAGCGCGACAGCGCGGACAGCGCCGCGCCCCGATCGAAATGCACCGCCGGATCGTTGCCCAGCTTGGCCGCCGCCTTGTCGTACGCGGCCAGCGCGTCCTCGGCCTTGCCGGCCTTCATGGCGGCGTTGCCCTGCTGGACGTCGTGGTTGCTGCTCTTGAAAAGGTCGAACCCGAACAGAAACGGCAGCGCCAACCACACCGCCGCGCCCATCATCCTTCGCCCGCCCTTCACGACGCCCCCTCCCCCTGCGTCTTGGTCCGCGCCCGTCGGCGATCGGTGCTGCAGGCCTCGCCCACCAGCAGCAGAAACGCGGGCAGCAGCAGCACCTCGAACACCTCGTCGTACTGCTTGACCACGCGCGCTTCATTCTCGGTGCGCTTGAGGCCGGCCAGGGCGGCCTCGACCTGCTCGACGCCGAACCGCTTGGGATCGGCGTGAAAATATTCGCCGCCGGTCTTCTCGGCGATCTGGCGCAGCATCGATTCGCCCAGGCGCGACGTCACGTACTTGCCGTCCTGATCCTTGACGTAACCGGTGATGGTCCCCTTCTCGTCGAACTCCGGGATCAGCTCACCCGACCGCGAGCCGATCCCGACGGTGAACACCTTCACCCCCAGCTTGGACGCCTGGTCGGCCACCTCCAGCGATTCGCTGTCGGTGTCTTCCCCGTCGGTCAGCAGCAGGATCACCTGGGCGCGCGTCGGTCCGCCCCCGGCCCGCAGCCGGGTCAGCAGATCCAGCCCCGACCGCATGGCCCGTCCGATGGCGGTGCCGCCCACCGGCATGTCCCACGGTCCCATGTCGCGCCAGAACAGCTTGACCGCCGCATAGTCCGTCGTCGGCGGATAGGTCAGCGTCTCGCCGGCGAAGGCAACCAGGCCGATCCGATCGCCACCCAGCTTGTCCATCAGGCGCTCCAGCTCGCGCTTGGCTCGCTCCAGCCGCGACGGGTAGACGTCCTTGGCCAGCATGGAACGCGAAAAATCCAGGGCGACGATCAGATCCAGCCCCGGTTGCTTGGTCAGCTTGGCGCGCCCGCCGGCCTGGGGCCGCGCCAGGGCCAACGCCAGCAGCGCCAGGGCCAGCACCACCTCGGCCGCGCGCAGCACCCGCCGCGCCGTCGACACCGACGACGCCATCTTGCGTATCAGCGGCAGGTCGCCCAGGCGAGCCAGCAATCGCCGTCGCTGCGCGAAGGACAGCGCATAGCCCAGCACGGCGGCCGGCACCACCAGCAGCAACCAGAGCAGATGAGGGTTGGCCAGCCTCATGTCAGGGCAACCGCCGAAAGCGCGTCAGGCGCAGGGTGATCTCCAGAACCAGCAGCGCGAACCCCACCAGCAGGAACCGCTGGTACAGCTCGGCGTACAAAACGCCGCGGTCCTTGATGCGCGATTTCTCCAGATCCTCGAGGATGTTCTGGAACCGCTGGGCCAGGGCCGCGGTGTCGGTGGCCAGGTACGGCGTCCCGCCGGTGATGGTGGCGATCTGCTCCAGCAGCTTGGGATTGACCGGCTGGCGCGGCTTCATCTGCTGCATCATCGATTTCGCCGACGCCGGATCGTCGGCGGCGCTGGTGTCGTTGTCGCCGGCCAGGATGGTGTAGATCTTCACGCCCAGTGTCTGGGCGTACTGCGCGGCCTGCGGCGGCGAGATGTTGCCGGCGTTGTTGTCGCCGTCGGTCAGCAAGATGATGACCTTGGATTTGGCGTCCGAATGCCGCAAGCGATTCAAGGCCACGCCGATGCCGTTGCCGATGGCGGTGCCCCGCCCGTCGATGATGCCGACGTGCAGCTCGGCCAGCATGCGCAGGAACGTCCCGTGATCCAGGGTCAGCGGAATGTGCGTGTACGCCTCGCGGGCAAAGACCACCAGGCCGATGCGGTCCGACGGTCGCCGGCGCACGAACTGGTCGATGACCGCCTTGGCGGCGTCCATGCGATTGGGCGCCAGGTCGGTCTCCTCCATCGATCCCGACAGGTCCAGGGCGATGACGATGTCGATCCCTTCCAGCTCCAGCTCGTCGTCGATGCGTGAGGTTTGCGGCCGGGCCAGGGCCACGCCCACCAGCACCACCGAGGCCAGGCGCAGCACCAGCGGCAGGTCTTTGAGCCGGGCCACGATGCCCATGCGCCGCGCTCCCAGCTCGGAGGCGCGCGCGTAGGTGAGGACCGCGTTGCGCACGGGCGCCCGCCGGATCCCCGCCCACAGCACCAGCGCCACGGCGATGGGAATCATCGCCAGCGCCCCGGGATGAGCGAACCGGAAACCGTCGGCGCCGCGCAGGACCCACAGGTACGCAGCGCCCAGTGGCACGAACACCAGCGCGATCAGCCGGTACGGGATACGTCCGTTGCCGTTGCCGTTCCCGCTGCCGTTGCTGTTCGCAGTCCCTTTTTTATCCACGGGCGGCCTCTCGTTGCGACGGCGGCGCCGCGCCTTGCGGGCCCGGCGTGGGATCCACCGGCCGCGGCCGCGTCGACGTGACGATGCGAATGGCCGTCTCCAGCGCGCCGCGCGCCTCGGCGGCGCTGGGGGAGATCTTGGCGAACTTGACCAGGTCAGCCGCCGACAGCCAGCCCTCGATCTCGCCCATGACCAGCTCGCGCGGGGTCCGGCGGCCCAGCTCGGCCAGCAGTTCGTCGGTGGTCAGCTCCAGCGAATCAAAGCCAAACCGCGCGCCCAGATAGTCGCGCATCACCTCGGACACAGCGAAATAGAACGGCCGGTTGTCGGCGTTCTCCAGAAATCCGTAGGCGCCCAGGCGATCCAGCCGTTCCAGCGCGATCTCGTGCGCCGGACGCGGCGGCGGTCCCGGTCGCACGCCCGCCCGCGCTCGCAGGCGGCGGATGATCAGCCAGGTCACCAGGGCGCCCAGCGCCGCCGCCAGCAGCCCCGCCGCGATGTACGCCAGCAGCAGATCCTGCTGCATCACCACCACCGGCGGCGCGTTGTCCTTCGCGGCCGGCTCGGGCTCGTTGGCGATCAGGCTGGCGATCTTCACAGGCACCGGCTCGGTCTTGGTGGTGCGCACGTCGCCACCCTTGCCCAGGTAGGTCACCTCCACGGCGGGCAGCTGCACCGGCCCGGCTTCGTAGGCCGCCACGGTCAGCGTGAACTCGCGGCGCACGCGCCCGTCGCCCAGGTCGCGCTCTGCCTCCTTGCGGTCCAGCACCGAGAACGGACCCAGGTCCAGCGTGTTCGGCAGATTCACCGGAACGCCGCGCCGGCTGATGGCGGTGATGGCCAGCGTGATGGCATCGCCGACGTGGGCCTCGCTCTTGTCGACGCGCGCCGTGACCGTGGGCGCGTCCGGATCGGCGACGGCCGGCGCAGCCGCCGCCGCCCCGGCGTCCGCAGCCTGCGCAACCGGCGCCGCCGCCACCAGCACCGCCGCACAAAACATCACCCGTCCCGTCGCGCGCATCAGTGGCGCAACCTCCGCGCCCGCGCCTCGAAGAACGTGGTCAGCGCCGGCAAGTACGGGCGATCAGTCCGCACGCTGATGGCGTCCATCGACAGCTTGCGAAACAGCGCCTGCCGCGCCATCGCCGCCCCGCGCGCCTCGGCTGCAAAGGCGCGGCTCTCCGGACCGCTGCTGTCAAACACCACCACCTCGCCGGTCTCCGGATCTTGCAACTCCAGCAGGCCCACCGACGGCAGGGCTTCCTCCAGCGGATCCGTCACCGACACCGGCACCAGATCGTGGCGCCCGGCCGTGATGCGCAGGGCCCGCTCGTACGCGCCCGGCGCCGCCAGAAAATCGGAGATCAGAAACGCCACCGCCTTTCGCCGGGCGATGCGCCCCAGGAACTGCAACCCGGCGGCGATGTCGGTGCGCGCGCTGCGCGGCTGAAAGGACAGGATCTCGCTGATCACGCGCAGCACGTGCTTTTTGCCCTTCTTCGGCGGCACGAACTTTTCCACCTGGTCGGTGAAGATGATCAACCCCACCCGGTCGTTGTTGCGAATGGCCGAGAACGCCAGCACCGCCGCGATCTCCGCCGCCAGCTCGCGTTTCTCCTGAACGCGCGACCCGAAGTTGCCCGACGCCGACATGTCCACCAGCAGCAGCACGGTCATCTCGCGCTCTTCGGCGAACAGCTTGACGTAGGTCTCGCTCATCCGCGCCGAGACGTTCCAGTCAATCTGTCGGATGTCGTCGCCGGGGATGTACTGGCGCACCTCGGAGAAGGCGATGCCCCGCCCCTTGAACACCGAATGGTACTGGCCCGCCATGCGATCGCGGACCAGCCGTTCGGTCACGATCTCGATCTTGCGGATTTTTTTCAGCAGGTCGCGCGTCAGCATGATTAAGGCCGTCGGGCAGCAGCGGGACATCCCCCTGGCGGGGCCTAGTGCGCCTCCCGCGAAATAGCGTCAATGTCGAGGCCGACAAGCCGCGCTGGCCGCGAGGCGCGACGACGAGGAATACCCGTAGGTATTGTGAGGAGGAGCAACAAAGCGGCCGGCGCGGATCGTCGGCCGAACATGACGCTATTTCGCGGGAGGTGCACTAGGGAACCTCGACGTGCTCGAACAGCTTGCGCACCACCGTCTCGGAGGTGATCTCCTCGGCCTCCGCCTCGTACGTCAGGATGACCCGGTGGCGAAGCACGTCGACGCCGACGGCCTTGATGTCCTCGGGCGTGACGTAACCGCGGTGGCGCAAAAAGGCGTGGGCGCGCGCCGCCAGGTTCAGATAGATGGACGCCCGCGGGCTGGCCCCGTACTGGATGAAATCGGCCAGCGACCCCAGCCCGTGGGCCTTGGGCTCGCGCGTGGCGTGCACGATGCTGACGATGTAATCGCGGATCTTTTCGTCGATATAGACCTGGCCCACCACCGATCGGGCCTCGGCGATCTCGGCCGGCGTGGCCACCGGCTGGGCGCGCACCTCCATGCCCGACGTCATGCGGTCCATGATCTCCCGCTCGTCCTCGCGCGAGGGATAGCCGACCTTGATCATCAACATGAACCGGTCCAGCTGCGCCTCCGGCAGGGCGTACGTCCCCTCCTGTTCGATGGGGTTCTGGGTGGCCATCACCAGGAACGGATCGGGCAGGCGATGGGTGGCGTCGCCGATGGTGACCTGCCGTTCCTGCATGGCCTCCAGCAGGGCGGACTGCACCTTGGCCGGGGCGCGGTTGATCTCGTCGGCCAGCACCAGGTTGGCAAAGATGGGCCCCTTCTTGGAGATGAACTCGCCCTTGGCCTGGTTGTAGATGACCGTGCCGACGATGTCCGCGGGCAAGAGGTCGGGCGTGAACTGGATGCGTTTGAACTGCATGTGCAGCGCATCGGACAGCGTCTTGACCGTCAGCGTCTTGGCCAGGCCCGGCACGCCTTCCAGCAGCACGTGCCCCCCCGTCAAAAGCCCGATCAGGATCCGTTCGATCATCGGCTTCTGGCCGACGATGACCCGGGAAACCTCGGCGTTCAGTTTTTCGACGAAAGCGGACTGCTTGTGAACCAGTTCATTGATGCCCCGGACGTCCATGGAATGAAATCTCCGTCAGTCTTCGTTAACGCAAAGGCCGCCTGGCGGCGACGCGCAGCTTACAACCCAGAGCGGCCGGTGGATATTCCGTGGATGGTCCCCAACCGTGGTCGCTTCCCCCCGGGGGCTCATTGTGATAGCTAAAACCGCGATGACTCGCGAAACGGACGCCAAGAGTGCACGCCTTTTCGACCGGCGGACGGTGGAAAGAAATATCAAGAAGGGGCTCATTACCCGCAAGGACTATGAGAAGCACCTCAAAACCCTGGCCGACGTCGGCGAAAAGGGGACCCACGGGGGCGAAGACCCCTCCGAGGCGGCCGAGGACAAAGAGCCTGAGACCCCCGCTGGCGAGCCTTCCGGCACGAACTCGCATAACTGAGCGCGGCGCTCGCGTCGCTCGCCAAGCAGAAGGGCGGCGTAAATGACCGCACCACCTGCCACCGCCATCGGTGGGTAGGCCCTGACGAACGCCCTCCGCATCGCTGACGGGTGGCGCTGTCCGATCCGGCGAAGGCCGATTCGCTCGTCTCAGGTCGCCGCTTACGGCGCGACATTCTGATCGTGATCGCGGCGCGCTCCGGACCGCGTCGCGCGCGGCGGGGCGGTCTTTTCCAGAACGGTCCCTGCCGTGCATAGGCCGCGTGCCTGCAAGGAGTGCGTTCATCTTCGTTATTTCAGAGAGGCCCGTTCGACAAAGGCATGCCGGACTCCCACGCACGAGAACGCCTCCGTCGAATTGGTCCGCAAGGTTACTAAAAGGAGAGCCGATGAGATTGAGAAACGAGATTGGAATATTTGCCCGAGCGCTGGTCGCGCTGTCTTTGATTGTCACTGTGTCGGGCGGCTGCGGCGGCTCGAGCGATGCGCCATCATCGACGCTGGTCTCGATTGCCGTGACGCCGGCCACTACGTCGCTGGCGGTGGGCGCCACGCAACAGTTCGCGGCCCTCGCACACTACAGTAACGGCTCGACAAAGGATCTGACGGCGACGGCGGCCTGGACGTCTTCGTCCGTCGCGACCGCGACGATCTCCGCCGCCGGCCTGGCGACGGGCGTCGCCGCCGGCACCACGACGATCGCCGCCAAGAGCGGCACCGTGACCGGGACGGCAACCCTCACCGTGACGGCGCCCAAACCGCCGACGCTGCTGATCTCTATGGCGGTCACGCCGGCGAATCAATCGATCGGAACGGGGACCACGCAGCAATATTTCGCGACCGGAACCTATGACGACGGCTCGACCAAGGATCTCTCGGGCACGGCGACCTGGGCCTCCAGCACCAGCGCGACGGCGACGATCTCGGCCACTGGCCTGGCCACCGCCGTTGCCAAGGGCACGACCACGATCTCGGCGGCCAGCGGCGGCACCAGCGGATCAACGACGCTGACGGTGACGGCGCCGGCCCAGCTGGTCTCCATCGCGGTCACGCCCGCAAACCCGTCGGTCGCCGTGGGAACGACGGTCCAGCTGACGGCGACCGGCTCCTACGACGACGGCACGACCAAGAACCTCTCGTCCACGGTGACCTGGTCCTCGACGACGGCGGCGACCGCGACCGTCTCCTCGACCGGGCTTGCCACCGGCGTCGCCGGCGG
>JAXDMH010000770.1:0-7734 GCA_034666225.1 Myxococcales bacterium | reverse complement strand
GGCCCCGATGCCGCCGGCACCTCCCACACCGCCGGCGCCAGTCGTTCCGCCCACGCCCGTTCCTGGCGCGCCCGCGCTGCCGGGCGCATTAGACGGCGGCGCCGGCACGTTCGGTGGCGTCCCGGGTGCGCCTGGCGGGGTTCCTGGTACGCCGGGAGCGTTCCCGGGCGCTTGGGCCGAAACCAGACCGGGCATCAGAAGCGCGGCGGCCAGTGTCAATCTCATCAGCATCTTCATTGTCATCCCCTCGCGGTATTCCTACCCGCGTTCCTTGCCCTTCAAGGGCTTCAAACGCCATGCCGATCGAAAAGCCGCCAGACACTGCGACCAGGCGTTACGCCGGTGTAACGAACGAGGGCGAGCGCGCAGCGGCCGTGATTACCGGCGCGGATCAGAGGCTGCCCGTAGGCGCCCCACGCTGGCTACAGTCCGGCCTTACTCCGCCGATGGTTTCTGCCCGTGGAAGGCACACGCTCCTACGACTTCGACCGTTTCTCGGATGGGGACCGCGGGGCAGAGCTGGCCCGCTTGCGCCGCCAGGCCACTGTCCTCCTCCATCGCGAGATGGCGCTGCTGACCAGCCTGGGCCTGGGACCAAACCACGCCGCGCTGGAGATTGGCTGCGGTCCGGGGTTCGTCACCGGTGCCATCGCCGATCTGGTGGCGCCCGGCCGCACCGTCGGGCTTGATGCCAGCGTCGACCTTCTGCGCGTGGCCGACGCCGTGGTCGCGCCCGAACATCCCAACCTGCGGTTCGTCCGCGGCGACGCCTATCAGACCGGGCTGCCCGAGGGGACGTTCGATTTCATTTACAGTCGATTGGTCTACCAGCACCTGGCGGCGCCGCTGGATGCCTTGATCGAAGCGCGCCGCCTGGTCCGGCCGGGCGGCAGGCTGTGCGTGCTGGACGTCGACGATGGCTGGCTGACCCTGGAACCGTCGAACAGCGCGTTCGATCAGGTCACGCGGCTGGCGCTGGACGCGCAGATCAAAAATGGAGGCGATCGCTTCATTGGCCGAAAGCTGCCGGCGCTGATGCGCAAGGCCGGCTTTGCGAAGATCGATCTGCAGGTCATCTCCGTCTCCTCGCTGGAACTGGGACTGAGTCCTTTTCTGGACATCACGATGCGGTTCAAGGCGATTCAGATCGGCACCCCACAGGCAGCGGCGCTGGCGTCAGAGGCGATCGAACTGGCAACCCAGGCGGAGGCCTTCGGCGTGGTCGGCGTCTTCGTCGCTGTCGGGACCCGATAACGCGATGTTTGCAGACTGGCTGGGGCGGCTGGCGCCGGTGCACGAAGCCAAGACCACGGCGGCGCGCGAGGCCATCTACCGATTTCGCTATCACGTGTACGTCGAAGAACTGGGCAAGCGCGTGCCCGGCGCCGATCATCAGCGCCGCTGGATCCGCGATCCAGAGGACGAGGCCCCGGGAACGGTGCTGTTTTATTGCGGCTCGCCCGACGAGATGGTGGGGACACTGCGGGTTGAGACCTGGGAGCCCGGCCACGTCCCGCCCGAAGCAGCGGCGCGCTTCTCCATGCATCTTTTTCCGGGCATCGACGCGTGCACCACCGGTGAGGCGTCCCGACTGATGGTCGAACGCCGCCTGCGCGGCAAGCTGATCTTGCCGGCGCTGGCGCGGGCTGCCTATCGACACGCCGCTGAAAGAATGGCGCTGCTTGTCTTTGCCTACTGCGCACCCGGGCTGGTACCGGGCTATCGCCGCCTGGGATACCGGCCGTACCCCGGCGATCTCATCGCGGGCGACGACGGCTTGCGCGTGCCCCTTGTCAATGTGACGCCTGACATGCGCACGTACCGCGAGGTGGGGGCGCCGGTGCTGTCGTTGGCGCGCGAATATTTTGGCGGCCAGGTTGCGCTGCCCATCGATCTGCGTCCCATCTATGCCGTGATCGAATCGGCGCGGCCAGAGACCGACGCCGAGGCCGCCTGGAATCAGATCGAGAGCGACATCAAGACGGAGGGCCGCGCCGCCTTCCTGGACGGTCTGCCGCCGTCGGCAATGAAAAAGCTGCTGGCCAAGGGATACACCCTGGACGTTCCGCCTGGTCAGGTGGTCACCCGGGCCGATCTGGTCGAGCAAGAGGTCTTCGTCATCTTCGAGGGAGACTTCGAGGTTTCAATCGCTGGCCGCCGTCTGGCGGTCCTGACCAAGGGAGATGTCTTCGGCGAGCTGGCGTTGTTCTTGCCGACTGGCCGCCGCACCGCCACGATCCGGTCGCTGACGCCTGGACGGGTGCTGATGCTGCGGCGAAAGTTCCTGACGGAGCTGACAAAAGAAGATCCGGATCTGGCCGCCCAGCTGCTGTTCGGGCTGGGGCGGGTGATGGCGCAGCGCCTGGCCGGCATGATCGACGTCGGCCGCGCCGGGTGATCAATCAGACCGGAACGTCCCGCAAGACGAACTGGTGGCAGATAGGAGAGCTGCGAATCATCTGTCCCCTCTCTGTCCTGACCCGACGAACGGCGGCGCCGTTCCCACAGGCGCCGAGGGCTTTGCCCGTATTGGATGGCTAGACAACGCCAGACTCACAAGCACGAGCCGTCCTGGCACTCCCCACACACGCCGCCGCCGCAGGTCTTGCCACCGAGGCTCATTACCTTGCCCACGGCGCCAGGCTGAATCCAGTAGACGTTCCTGGCACTGATGGCGATGTTCTGCAGCTGCAAGCCCGATGCGAGAGACGTGGCGGTTCCTCCAGCGAGCGGCATTTTCATCAAATCGCCACCGATGCTGGAGTAGCTCACCCAGTAGACACTGTTGGCATCAACGGCGATGTCGGCGCCATTGGCGCCGGAGAAGAGCCTGGTCGGAGGGCCGCCACCAAGGGGCATCGTCGTCAAGGTAGGGGTATCCGCTCCCCCGCTGGTCCCGGTCCAGTAGACGCTGGTGGCGCTGACAGCGATCTTGTTCACGCCGTACTGGCCCGTGGCAAGGGCGATGGGCGTGCCTCCGGCCAGTGGCACCTTCATCACCGCCCCCTCGAAGATGGTGGTGCCAGAGTTCGCCCAGTAAACGCTGGTGGCATCGACCGCGACGCTGTCAGGACCGGCCTGGTCGGAAGCGAGCATCGTCGGTGTTCCGCCGCCGAGAGGCACCTTCATGATCGTTCCATTCAACTCGCCGGACGCCTCTTCCCTGGTGTTTGCCCAGTAGACGCTGGTGGCATCGACCGCGATGCTGTGCGCACCGAACTGATCCGAAGCGAGCACGACAGGGTCCCCGCCTTCGAGCGGCACCTTCCTCACCGTGCCAGTGACCAATGGGTCCAGGTAGTAAAGGCTGGTGCCGTCAACGGCAATGGCGGAAGCGGCCATTTGACCCGAGACGAGCGTCGTCGGGTTTCCACCGGCGATTGGCATCTTCAATATCGCGCCATCGCCGAGGGTCGCACCCAGGTTGGTCCAGTAGACCGTGGTGGCGTCGACCGCGATGGTCGTGGGATCGGGCTGGCCCGAGGCAAGCGCAACCGTCCCGCAGACAGTCGCGCACGCCCCGCAGTTGAAGGGATCGTTCGACGTGTCCGAGCAAGGATGCAGGGATCCGCCGGCGCCCTTCGAACTGGCGTTATCGTCTCCAGACGTGCCGCCGCTCCCGCCATCACCGGGTGCCGATGCACCAGCATCCTCTTGCGTCGCGCGGCTGGCGCCACAGCTCACGATCGCAGGGGCACCAAGCAACAGGGCGACCGTCAGACATTTTACAGACAGATCAAGCGGGATCGCGCGCATGGCCCGAATTATGGCAAGGGAGACGTCATCTGGTAAGGCCCCCTTCCTTCGCCAGACCGCAGCCTCAAACGTGAGCTTTTGGTTTCGTGAAGACTCGCTGTGTGCTGCGCGGCCAATGCCTGCTATGTCTGTGCCTTCCGTCACAATCGCCCTTGCCACCGTTCCGCCCCGGGGAGACAGCCGATGACGCGCACGTATGGCTCTGGTTCTCGATTGCTCTTGCCGTTGACCCTTTGGTCGCTGGCCCTGCCGGCCGCCGGCGTCGGGGGCCTGGTGGGCTGTCAAAAAGACGAAGGCATCATCATGGTCGAGATCGACGCTGGTCCGGGCACCGGCGGCAGCGGCGACCCGAGCGGCAGCACAGGCTCGGGCGGCGGCGAGATCGGGGGCAATGAAGGCGGCAGCGGCGGCAGCCCAGGAGACATGATCGACGCGCAGACGGCAGAGGTAGCACCGGAGACTTCCGAGATGCCGCCGGTTGTCGAACCGTCCGTTGATGCCGGCGCCGACGCGCCGATCACGCCGCCGACCTACCAGGGCCACCCCTGGAATGACGTCGCGCAGGTCATCCCCGGCGTGGTGCAGGCGGCGTTTTTTGATCAGGGAGGCGAACGCGTCGCCTACCACGACAGCGACCCGAACAACACCGGGGCGGATCAAGCGCGCGCCGCCAATGCAGCGGTGCCCGAAGCGACGTTTCGTACCACCGAAGGCGTCGACCTGGGATCGACGCGCGCCATGACGGACAAATACGTCGACAGCTCGCCGCTGCAAGCGGGTCAGCTATACGTCGGCTGGACGGTCGCCGGCGAATGGATCAATTACACGGTGAACGTCACCGCGGCCGGGCACTATACGATCTCGGCGCTGGTGGCCACTCTCAGCGACGGCGCGCGCGTCACCTTCACCCTGGAAGACGGCACCACCACCGGTCCGCGGGCGTTGCCGTGGACGCATTCTGTAAACGCCTGGCGTTTTGGCGACAACATTGCCGCCCTGGATCTCGCCGCCGGCACGCACGTATTGACCATGAAGTTCGAAACCCCCGACATCAACATCGAGTACCTGACCTTCGTCGCCAATTAGTGACCGTGCCAGCGTCGTCTCGACGGTCCGGCGCTTACTGGCGTTCGTAGGAGCCGCCGCCGTTGTTAGGAATAGACGCCGCCGCCGGCGCCCGCCCTTGTCCCCTGGTTGTTCAGAACCTGGGCGAAGTGGTGGCCTTGACGTTGTAGTCGGCCCAGGCCTTGTCACCAATCAGCGAAGCACCGATCAGCAAGCAAGCCCCGACCAACCCCCGGTACCCCGATCGCGAAATCAAAGTCTGTCTCCTCACAACGAAAGCCCCTCGTCTTTTGCGCAGTTAGAGCTGATTTCGGGGGTGGCTACCACGGCCGAAAGCCGTGGTGCAGTCCCCGGCCCGAGGGATTAACACCTGAGGCACCAAGACTGGCAAGGTGCGCGCCCACTGTTCAAGAGGGCGCCGATGGGACGACCCCCGAAATGACCTGGCCGCCGGTTGCCCGGCCAAGTCGTCTAGCCGATCTCGGCCCTGACCTCGCTGCGCGCCTTGTAGAGGTCCCAGAATTTGCTGGCCACGGTGGCGGGTTCGAGCGTGGCGTGGCCATCGTCGAAGGCGCCGCCTTTGACGGAGACAAGCACCGTGAGCTGGCCGACGTAGATGTTGTCCGGGGCGAGCTTTTGCGACAGCAGGCCGACCAGCTTGTTCTTGGCGGCGTTGACGACGGAGAGGCCCATCGCATTCCACTGGACGCCACCAGCGTCGACCTTCGCGTCGATGTAGCCGAGCCCGCCGTTGGTCACCAGGACGGCCGCGTCCTTCTCCTTGCGCAGGTCAGGCAGCGCCTCCTGGACGGTCGCCAGAAAACCAGTGATTCCGACGTCGAGCGTGCGGCGGATCGCCGCCGCCTCGGCGGTCGTCAAATCCCCGGCGCCGCCGTCGTAAGCGCTCCACTGCAAGACAGTGACGGGGCCCAGAGCAGCCCGCGTCTTCTTGACGGCGTCGCGCGCGGCCGCCGGATCGCCGAAGTCGGCCGTGACGGCAACTGCCTTGACCCCTTTGGCTTCCAGCGCCTTGACGCCGGCGGCGAGCTTGTCCGCGCTGCGCCCAACCAGGGCCACGGAGAAACCCTCCGGGCCGAACTTCTCGGCCACGGCCTTGGAGATCCCCGGGCCGTAACCGCAGACCATGATCGTTTTCGCCATGCGCTGGATTTAGCTAGCGAGTAGCCGATCGGCAAGGCTGAGGCGACTAGAGATGAACGATTTTGCGGGCGCCGCCCTCCGGGTCACGATGGGCCCGGCACTGCTTCACGGCTACTCGGGATTCCCGGGGGGCGCCATCTTCGTTGCCCAGGCCGTGGCCGGCACCGACGCCGACTGCTCGGCAACGCTGGCGAACGGCGCGGACGTGCGCTCAACGCCGCTCATCGCAGATCGCATGGTCCAAGTTTCGGTCGGCGCTGGCCAGGTGGCGTGCCTGGCCACTGACACGCAGCGCTCGTTCGAGCTGCTCTGGCACACCTTTGCCATCGACAGCGCGGAGCCGATCCTGGCCAGCGCTCAGACTCGCTGAAGGGCGAGTGCGGTTCATTCGCGGATGAGAAACACAGGTGAAGTGTGCGGCCCAGCCTTGCGCGCGACCGGTGATCTAAGCGGGACCCTGGGAGGGGATCTCCAACGTGATCCGTCCCAGCACCCCGCTGCGAAAGTCGTTCAACAACGCTTCGGCCGCGCGCGCGGCGTCGACCTCGCTGCCCTTCTTGACCAGGCTGCGGCGCGTGGCGATCAGGTGAAGGAAACCGGGGCCGTCGCAGCCCGCGGGAATTTCGCCAAAGCGCGCGGCCAGCAACCCCGGGTAGTGGGCCAGCAGATAACCCGCGAGATCGATGGCCACGTCTTCATCGTCATAGGCGGCGCGTCCGATGCTGTGCGTGGCCGCCAGCTTCAGGGCGATCGGCTGGGAGACGTCAGGCCACAACATGCCCGGGGTATCGATCAGACTCATGCCGGGGCCCAACCGGTGCAGCATTTGTTTCTTGGTGATGGCGGGCTCGTCGCCGACGTGGGCCACGTGGCGCTTCAGCAGGGCGTTCATCACCGTGGACTTGCCGACGTTGGGGATGCCCAGAATCAGCATGCGCAGGCTCTTGGTCGCGGTTCCGCGCCTGGGAACCAGCGCCTGGCACGCCCTGGGAATCCGGCTGACCTCACGCGCGTTCTTCGCCGACAGCGCCATCGCCGTCACGCCTGGCTGTGCGTTGTAGTGGGCCAACCAAAGCTGCGTTTGCGCAGGATCAGCCGCGTCGCTTTTGTTGAGCAGCTTCAGCGCCGGCCGCTGACTGTGTCGGCGCAGCCCTTCAAAGATCGGGTTGCAGCTGGACCGCGGCACGCGAGCGTCCAGAACCTCGATGACGAGATCGATCTTGCCCATGGTCTCCGCCGCCTCTTTGCGCGCGGTGGCCATGTGCCCCGGGTACCAGCGAATCGTCATGAAGGACCGTCAGTCATACACCGGTCCCGCCGGCTTCGCCGAGCCCATCGCGGGAGGTCGCAGGAACCCTCCCAGGGTTCCTGAAACAATCTATTGTCGGGGCGAGAGGATTCGAACCTCCGGCATCCTGCTCCCAAATCGCCGAGGCGACCATCGCAGGCAATGCAAATGGGTCGCAACCGGCGGGAATCCTTACAGCGGCGGACCCGGCCATGGTCCATCCGTCCCAACCGTTTGCCGAATTTTCTAAAGATTTTGTTACCCGGTTGCTACCCAATTCTGGAGGCAGGCAGCCAGGTGCTCGAGGGCCGACCGCGCGAGCACGACGGAGTGGCAAAGTAACCGGCACGGACAGAACACCGGCCGACCACCCTACACGCCCCTTCTTGGCAGAGCTCGACGTTCTTTACGGCGGGCGCAACCGGCTGCTCCGGACGAACGAGGTTGCCGTGCAGCTCGGGGTA
>JAXDMH010000769.1:0-3883 GCA_034666225.1 Myxococcales bacterium | reverse complement strand
CTGTTCGGGCACGAGCAAGGCTCGTTCACGGGAGCGGATCGCCAGCACATCGGCGCGTTCGAGCGGGCGGACGGCGGGACGCTGTTCCTCGACGAGATCGGTGAGCTGGCGCCCGAGATGCAGCCGTCGCTGCTGCGCGCGCTGGACAAGCACACCATTCGTCCGGTGGGGGCGGGCAGCTACCAGACGGTTTCTGTGCGCGTGGTGGCCGCCACCAACCGCGATCTGCGCGCGGAGATCGCCGCCAAACGTTTTCGCGAAGACCTTTACTATCGCCTGGCCGTGGTTCGCATCGCCGTGCCGTCGCTGCGCGATCGTCAGGATGACATCCCTCTCTTGGTGTCGCTGTTCGCCCGGCAGTTCGCCGGGAACCGCCTGCTGGAGATCCCCGACGACGAGGTCCAGCGCCTGCGGCGGCATCGCTGGCCGGGGAACGTGCGCGAGCTCCGCAACGTCATCGAACGGGCCTGCGCCCTGTCGCGCGGGCCGCGCCTGGAGATCGAGGAGGCCATGGAGGACCGCCCGGCCGGTCGCACCCCGGCCGCCGAGATGGAAGGTCCCATCGACATCGACCTGCCATTCAAGGAGGCCAAGTCCCGCGTGGTCGACGATTTCGAACGGCGGTACATCGCCGCTTTGTTGATTCACCACCAGGGCAACCTGTCCGCCGCCGCCCGCACCGCCGAGATCGACCGCAAACACCTGCGCGAGCTGCTGCGCAAACACGGCCTTCGCGAGACCGGCGACTGACGCGCCCGGGCGCTGCCCGCTGCCCACATGTGGGCGGGCTTTTGCGGTCAATGGTAGACTGAATGGGTCTATGGGGCTTTTTGATGTGCTGCGGGCCCGCGCCGCCAGCCTGACCAAAGACTTCGGTCGGGAAGTTGCCGATTCGGGCAGCACCGCGGTTTACCTGCGCCAGCTTCTGCGCGGCAATCGCGCCGACCGGGTCCAGGCTGCCCCTGAGACCGTCGACGAACGGGGCCGCGCCGATCGCCCCCTGTCGCCCGCCGGGCCGCCGGTCCTGCTGATCCACGGTTACCTGGCCACCCGCGGGTCGCTGCACCTCCTGGAGGGTCAGCTTGTGCGCCGCGGTCACGTGGTGATGAGCTATCCGCTGGGGCCGATTAATTTGCGCGACATCCGCGATTCGGCCGGCCTCATCGCCCGCAAGGTCGAGTCGGTGGTGGCCCAGACCGGCGTCGAGCGCATGGACATTGTCGGCCACTCGATGGGGGGCCTGGTGGGGCTTTACTACTTGAAAAGACTGGGCGGACGGCACCGGGTGCGCCGCCTCATCCTGCTGGGAACGCCAGCGCGGGGGACCTGGTCGGCGCTGCTCGGGCTCATCACCGCGCCGCTGGGGGCCGCCAGCCTGCAACTGCTCCCCGGCAGTCCCTTTTTGCGCGAGCTGGGGGAAGGTCCCATCCCGGCCGGCGCCGAGGTTATCTCCATCGGGGCCGAGCGCGACTGGCTGGCGCCGCTGCCCTCGACGATGCTCAGCGGGGTGCGCCACCTGGCCTTGCCGACGGGGCATTCTGGGCTTTTGGTCGAGGCCGAGGTGGCCGAAGTTATCGACCGCCTTCTAACCGAGACGGGCACGGTTGTTGACGAGCCCGGAGCGACAACTTAAAATTTCGAAGTTTTGAGCACCTTTAGGCCGCGAGACGTCTTGCAAGGCGGGAGTCCAGTGGGCTCGGAAGCCGTTCAATGGGCGCTGAGATTTATTTCGGGAAAGTACCAAGGGGGCGAGTTTCCCTTACGGCCACACCGCGAGATTGTCATCGGCCGCTCGTCCGATCTGGACATGGTGCTGGTGGAAGACATGGTGTCGCGCAAGCACGCCAAGATCACCACCGACGACAAGGCCGTTTCCATCCAGGACCTGGGCTCGACCAACGGGACGTTCGTCAACGGCGAGAAGATCCGTAAGGTCGACCTGAAAGACGGCGACCGCATCTTGATCGGCACGTCGATCATCAAGCTGGTCTACGTCGACGGTGAATTGACGCACAGCCTTTCCGAGACGGAAGCCCGGTCTCGCATGGCCGTCACCGCCAACCGCAAGCCGCCCACACGATCGATGTCGGGCAGCATCGAAGAGATCCCGTTGCCCGATCTGCTGCAGCTGCTGTCGACCAGCCGCAAATCCGGCGTGCTGGTGGTCCGCTCCGACGGTGGCGTGGGCAAGCTGTACATGCGCAAGGGGCAGATCTACTTCGCCAGCATCGACGACAGCTTTAACATGGGCCCGCGCAAGGCCATCTTCCGCATGCTCAGCTGGGCGCAAGGCTTCTTCGAGCTGGAGCCGCCCGACGAGCGCGCCGTGCTGGAGGAACTTCAGGATTCGACCGAGGGGCTGCTGATGGAGGGGATGCGCCAGCTGGACGAGTACCGGGTGGTGAGCGAAAAGCTTCCCCCCCTGACGTCACGGCTGACCATTCCCCGACCGCTGGAGCCCAAGCTGCGCGACCTCGGCCCCGAGGAGCTGGACGTGTTTCAGCAGGCAATGACCGCCGACACCATCCGCACCCTCCTCGACGAAAGCTCGCTGACCGACCTGGCCGTCGCCGAAAAACTGAAGAGCCTTCTCGACAAAGGCTTCCTGATCGCCAGCGGTTAACGCGTCAGACGGTCAGCGTGGCGCCTTCGGTCGCGGCGACCAGGGCGATGCCTGACGCCCCTTGTTCGTCGAGCAGCCGCCGCCCTCGGGCCAGCAGCGCGTCGACGTCGGTGTCGCTGTAGTCCTGGTCATAGTGAAATAGCACCAGCGTCTTGACCCCCGCCCGCGTCGCCACCGCCACCGCGTCCTCGATCGACGACAGGCCGCGGTCGACATAGCGCCGGCGATCCTCGGGCGTGAAGGTGCTGTCGTGGATCAGCACGTCGGCGTTGCGGTACAGGGCCAGCGCTGCCTCCGACGGTCCGCCCGCGGGATAGCCGGCGTCGCTGGCGTAGACGACAGTGC
The DNA here is from genome assembly GCA_034666225.1 of Myxococcales bacterium. GTDB lineage: Bacteria > Myxococcota_A > Polyangia > Fen-1088 > Fen-1088 > DATKEU01. The sequence goes on along the minus strand of JAXDMH010000769.1, from coordinate 915 downwards.
GACCCGCCTCTTCGATGCGGAAGGCCAGCGCGCCCGAGCGGCCGTGCGGGTTGGCGCAGGCGATCACCCGACAGCCTTCGACCTCGAACGGCGTGCCCTCGCTGACGGCGGCGATCTCGATGGTGGCGCCCATGTTCTTCAGCGTCTGCACCGGGAAATACTGGGGGGCCATCTGCCCCTCCAGAATTCCTTCCAGCATCGCCGAGCTCTTGCCGCCGCCGTAGATGTTGAAGACGTTGCCCGGCACGTACAGCGGCACGAAGAACGGAAACCCCTGAATGTGGTCCCAGTGGGCGTGCGACAGAAGGATGCTGGCCGCGCCGCGCCCGCTGCCCAGAGGTCCGCCCATCAGCGAGATGCCCAGGTTGCGCGCCCCGGTGCCGCAGTCGAGGACGATCAGCCGATCGTCGCGCGTGCGCAGCGAAACGCACGACGTGTTGCCGCCATAGCGCGTGGTCCCCGGTCCCGGCGCGGGGATCGATCCGCGCACGCCCCAGAAGGTCACGTCCATTATTCGCGCCCCAGCACGACGTCCATGCCTTCGTAAGCGCCCACCACGTCGATCGACCCGCCAAAACGGCGGACAGTTTCGCGCGTGTCGGCGACGATGGCGTCGACCTCGGCGTCCGACCGTTCGGGGGCGTGGTGAAAAAGCGCCAGCGAACGTGCCCCCGCCGCGCGACAGATCTCCAGCGCGTCCGACGGGCGCGAGTGACCGTAGTGGGGAATGCGCCGGTAGTCCTCGGGCGTGAACATGGTGTCGTAGATGACCAGGTCGGCGCCTTCGCAGAGACGGACCACCCGGTCGCGCATCACGAAGAGGCGCTGCCGATCGGCCTCGGACAGCTGGGCGCTGGGCGCCGGCGGGTTGGGAATGAACTGGTCTTCGAACAGGATGTCGGCGAAGGGCGCCGT
>JAXDMH010000768.1:0-3000 GCA_034666225.1 Myxococcales bacterium | reverse complement strand
CGCCGGCAGCCAGGACAGCGCGATGGTGGCCGGCCTGGAACAGAGCAAGACGTATTACTTCGCGGTGAAGACCGTCGACGACACCAGCACCTGGAGCGCGCTGTCGAACGTTCCTTCGGTGCAGACGCCCGACCTCACCAAGCCGGGCGCGCCGGCTTCACTGACGGTGGGCGTGCCCGACAATCAGGGCAAGCGCCTGGCGCCGGCCAAGATCACCGCCTCGACGACGCTGGGCCCGTCATGGGAAGCCGCCAACGCCGCCGACAGCGATCCCACCAGCAGCTGGTCATCGGCCGGCGGCGACACCGAGCTCTCCGAGACGCTGACGCTGGATCTGGGCGCGGCGGTGGCCATCGATCAGGTTCGTCTGACCGCGGACAGCAAATACCTGACGCTGTTCCCGCGTGATTTCACCATCGCCGTCAGCAGTGACAACACCACCTTCAAGACCGTCGTCACCGAACAGGCCTTCACGACGACCACCGCCGACGCGCTGACCTGGGGATTTGCCAAAGAGTCCGCGCGCTATGTGCGGCTGCGCATCGACGCCACCGGCCTCAGCTTTGGCCGGCACTATGCCATCGTCGCTGATTTCGACGCGTACGCGGCCAGCGCCACCGATGGTCAGGCGCAGCTGACCTGGGTGGCGCCCGGCGACGATGATTTCACCGGCACGGCCTCGCGCTATCAGATCTACCGTCACACCCAGCCTTTCACGGAAGCGCAGCTTGCCTCCGTGACCGCGGTGTCCGGCGCGCCGGTGCCGCTGGTCGCTGGCCTGCTGCAGACCATGACGGTCACCGGCCTGCACGGTGAGACGAACTATTTCTGGGCCATCCGCGCCGTCGACAACGCCGGCAACATCGGACCGCTGTCGGCGGTGGTCAGCGCCAGGACCAACAACGTCGCGCCGTCGCCGGTGCGCGACCTGGCCGGCCAGGCGCTGGGCTATACCGAGATCAAGTTGACCTGGACCGCGACCGGCGACGACGCCACCAGCGGCACGGCAGCCAGCCAGCAGATTCGGATGCTGGCGGGCGCGCTGAATTCGCAGAACTTCGCCGCCGACACCGTGGTCCCCGGGGTCCCGACCCCGGCGCCGGCGGGAACGCAGCAGACGGTCACGGTGTCGGGCCTCACCCCCAGCGTCAGCTATCACTTCGCGCTGGTGGCCACCGACGCCGGCGGCAACGCCAGCCCGCTGTCCAATGTTGCCGTCGTCGCCACCCAGCGGCTGCCCGACATCTTGCCGCCGGCGAAGATCACCGACCTGGTCGCGACGCTGCCACCGCCGGGCGGTCTGCTGGTCGACGCCACGCTGTCGGCGAAGTCCAGCGAGCAGGCCCCCGACTTCAAGGCCGCCGCCGTCGCCGACGGCAACCACGGCAGCTTCTGGGCCAGCGCCGCCCGCGCCACCAGCCAGGAAGAATTCGTGCGCATCGAGGTTCCGGCGAATACATCATCAGATCGCGTCCGGTTGTGGCCGGCCGATGGTTTCGCCGATCTGTTCCCGCCCGATTTCTCGGTGCGCGTCAGCCCCGACGGTCTGGCCTGGACCACGGTGGCCACCAAGACCGGGTACGCGGCAACGCAAGGTCAGCCCGCGGTCATCGATTTCACGGCGACCAGCCTGCGCTTTGTCGAGGTGCGCGCCTCGCGTCTGGCCCACCACAGCAGCGGTCTTTACTATGCCGCCCTGGCGGAGATCGAAGTCCTCACCGCCGCCGAGGCGCCGCGCACCATCGTCGCCTCGTGGACCTCGCCCAGCGACGACGGGCCCAGCGGCCGAGCCGCCAGCTATGACCTGCGCCTGGCGCCCTGCCCGATGGAGCCGGCCACCGCCCCCGCCATGTCCACCACCGCGCCCCACGACGCCGGCTCGCCCGAGCGCACGCGCATCGGCAACCTGCAGCCCGGGAAATATTGCCTGGCCGTCCGCAGCACCGACGACGCCGGCAACGTCAGCGCCTTCTCCGATACGACGATAATCACGTTGGATTGAGCGGGCACGCGGTCAGTTGGTCCAGCCGGAACAGTCCGGTCAGACCAAAATGTCCGCATGGTTTTTATCGATTTAGTCGCCGAAAAGAGGTTTTTCGTCTTGCTCACCTTCATTTCGGGCTAATGTAGGCGCTTCGGACGGATCGAGACCGGACCCCGGCGGAAGGCGTGATTGAGGGCGGGTCGGTGATCGCAGCGGTTCCTGTCGCGCGTCGGCACCGCAGTCATGTCAGCTCGCCATAGCAGGGAGGCCAGCGCCTCGCATCTGCAACAGGAGGTCCCGCATGTTCGTTTCGCGCCACCTTGTACTCCCGGTTTCGTTGCTCGTCCTTGGAGCTGTTGCGATCGGCTGCACCGGTTCAGAACCGTACGTCCCGCCCACGGCGACCGGCAGCGGTGGCACCATCGCCGGCACGGGCGGCGCGATGTCGGGCAGCGGAGGCAGCGGTAGCGGCGGTACCGTCGGCGGCAGCGGCGGGACTGTCGGCGGCTCCGGCGGCATGGTCGCCGGCTCCGGAGGATCAATGGCCGACGCAGCACCTGTCGACAGGCCCAGGGACACCGTCACGATGGAGACGGCGATGGAGGCGGGCGGCATGTTGACCTTCGCCAAAGATATTTCGCCGATCCTGACCAGGGTTTGCGGCGGCTGCCACGGGGCGGGCGCCGCCGGTGGCATGCAGGTTGGCATGTTGAGCTCGGTGACGGGGATGGTCAGCACCGCGCACGCCGCGTGCAGCAAGGTCGACGCCACCTCGAAGAAGCGAATCGTCCCCATGATGCCGGACAAGAGTTACCTGTACGCCAAGATCACCATGACCACGGCGCAGCTGGGTGCCGGCTGCGGAAATGCCATGCCCGCCAGCGGCATGCTGACCGCCGCCGAGAAAGCCATGATCGGCAACTGGATCACGCAAGGGGCCATGTGAGCCTCGCCTAGACACTCTCGAGCCACTAACCTGAAACCCCAAAGGGGTTCCAGACCTCCCGCGATGGAAC
>JAXDMH010000767.1:0-13121 GCA_034666225.1 Myxococcales bacterium | reverse complement strand
ACGCCAGCTTGCAGATGATCCGATACCGTCCCTGCAGCACGCGGCCCAGGCGCGGATCGGGAACGACCGGATCGGGCGCCGGATCGGCAGCGTGGGGATCGCGCGGTTCCACCCGCTCGACGTTATCACATGCGCTTTCCGTGTCTCAGGCGGGCGGCTGCGCGTACCATGTGGGTGCATGAGTGACCTCGCCGATACCGTCAGTGAATCCGTTGAAAATGCTCGGGGCAGCCGGCTCAACACCGTGGTGGCGGTGGCCGTGGCCCTGACCGCCACCTTCACCGCCCTGTGCAACGTCAAGGACGGCAACATCGTCCAGGCCATGGCCCAGGCGCAGGCCAACGCGGTCGACGCCTGGTCGTACTACCAGGCCAAGAGCACCAAGCAGAGCATCGCCGAATCAGCGCGCGATCAGCTGCTGGTCCAGCGCGACCTGACGTCGAATCTGACCGCCGAGGCGCGCGCGCTCATCGATCGCAAGCTGGAAGAGTACGCCGGGCGCGTCACCCACTATGAGCAGGAGAAAGCCGAGATCAAGAAGACGGCGGAAGGCCACCAGCAGGAATACGATCGCCTGAACTTTCACGACGACCAGTTCGACATGGCCGAAGCGACGATGTCCATCGCCATCGCGCTGTTCGGGGTGACCGCGCTGACGCAGAAAAGGTCCCTCTTGGTCGTGGCCCTGGTCTTTGCGGGACTGGGCGCCGTGCTGGGCCTGGCGGGCTTCTTGGGCCTACGCATTCATCCTGACTTCCTGGCGCGGCTGCTCAGCTAGCGCCGTTCGACAGGGATGGTTTGACAAGCGTCAGCACCGCCCACAAGATCGCGCGCCATGAGTGGAGAAGCGCCATGCCCCGGCATCCTGGTCGTCGACGACGATCCGGACATTCGGGAGTCGCTGCGCGAGGTTCTTGAAGACGAAGGTTACGGCACCTCCTGTGTGGCCAATGGTCGCGAGGCGCTGGATTTCCTGCGCTCGGGCAAGCGTCCCTGCGTGATCTTGCTGGACCTGATGATGCCCGTGATGGACGGCTGGCAGTTCCGTCGCGAGCAAAAGCAGGATCCCCGCATCGCCGACATTCCGCTGATCGTCATCACCGCCACCGGCAAGCGCCCGGTCCTGGTCGACGCCGACGAGCTGGTGATGAAGCCACTCGACCTCACCCGCCTGTTCGAAGCGATAGACAGATACTGCTAGAAAGAGCGGCTACATGCCGCTGAGGAACTTCCAGTGCTCGGTGGTCTTGTCCTTCTCCAGGACGAACTTGTGATAGTCGTTGACGCGCCGATAGCGATCGCCTGACTCGGCGGCCAGCTCGAAGGAACCGTCGATGAAGACCTCGACCTCGGCGTGGGTGTCCTTCACGTTGATGCTTCGGTATTCGATGTCATAGCGCAGGGACTTTACCCGCTGCAGCTTCTTGCTCAGGACCTCGCGCAGCCCCGAATAGCCGTAGTCGTCATCCGAGCGCGGCGTCCCCGAGTCTTCGAAATATTTGTCCGAGGCCAGCACCAGCAGCTCCTCGACCTTGCGGGCCAACAAACGCTCGCGGTACTGCTCGATGACCTCCAGAATCTTTTCGTTCTGCTCGGACTTCGTGACCGTGGTGCCCGGGATGTATTCGACGTGCGCGCAGCCGGCCGCGACAGCCATCAGGACCAACGCCAAGGCCAAAGCCGATCCCCAAGTCTTCATTTAGCTGCCACCAACCCCAAGCCGTGTGCAGGAAACGTTCCAGAGAAAGGGAGCCCAAACCTTGTACTTCGGTGGGGCGAAAAGGGGTTGGCCAGGCGGGCGGTGCCTTCTGGTCGCGGCCCGGCGGTGCGTTGTGCCAGTTTGGCAAGCCACCGGTCGGGCCCGCTTTGACCTGCGCCGGAGATATTGCGATAGTGCGCAGATGGCGGATGCAGTGTCGTCGGGAGTGACTCCGGGGTCGACCTCGGAGGACGATTCAGAGCAACCCCGTGAATTTCCTCGTTTCGAAGTCAACGCCTACGTCGATTTCACCGGCAACGAGGTCATGCTGTTCCACCACATCCAGAACATCTCCCTGGGCGGCGTCTGCATCCAGACGTCCGGCGTGGAGGAGGTCGGCACGGTGGTCGACCTGGTCCTGAACTTCCCTGACCTCGACGCCTCGATCGGCGTCAAGGGACAGGTGGTCTGGGCCAACCGCGAAGATCCCATGGACATGGGCGTGCGGTTCATCGATCTGGACGAAGAGCGCAAGGACACCCTGCGCAAGTACATCAACATGGTTCGCAAGGCCTGACCGCGCGCGGATCGCCGTGAGGCGGTTCACGGCAAGGTCAGCAGCGAATCATCGGCGCGGGCCAAATGATCCTTCACGCTGGCCAGGCGAGCCAGGTAGCGGCGGTAGTCCTTGCCCGGGGCGGCGCCTTCGGTGCGGCGCAGGTGCACGTCGGTGATGCGGGTGACGGCAAAGCGGCAGGCGGCGAAGCGTAGCTCGGCGGCGAAGGCGGCGCGCTCCTCCGGCGAAGGGCTGCGCACGGCGGTGTAGCCGGCGAACAGCGCCGCGACGATCTCGGGACGAAAATCGTCGCGTCCGTAGCCGAAAGCCAAAACGGTCACCGCCAGGTCGTAAGCCAGCCGACCCCAGGCTGCCTGCTCAAAGTCGATGAGCGCGCTCAGCGCCTGGCCGTCATACATGACGTTGTCGATGAAGAGATCACCGTGGATGAGGCCGCTCGGCAGGTCGGCGCGATCATCCGAGGGGCTCCGCTCGCGTTTCAGGGCGGCCAGCTCGGGACCAAGGATCGCCACGGCGTCGGCCAGGTCGGCCCGCCCGGCAGCGGTGACGGTCGCCAGCCGCCGATCGATCTCGGGCGGTTCATAGCGTCCCGGACGCCGGTCAGCGTAGTCGGCGCCGGCCAGGTGCATGGCGGCCAGCGCGCCACCGACGGCGCCGGCGTGTGACGGCGTCAGCTCGGCCCGCGTCAGCGTGCGTCCCGGCAACCAAGGGAACAGCGACACCAGCTGACCTTGCCAGCGCACGAAGGGCTGGCCGTCCGTGGCCAGCAGCGGCGCCGGCGTCGGCACCCCGCGCTGGGCCAGGTAGGAAACGATGGCCGCCTCACGCAGGACGTCGTCCAGGGACTTGCCTTCGTTGACCCGCAAGAACAGGCGCCCCTGCGCGGTATCGACGCGCACGTTGGTGTTGATGGTCCCCACCGCGATGGGGGCGTGGGCCACGACCGGCGGCGCGCCGAACGCGCGCAGGATCTGGTTGACGTCGTCGTCGATCAAGGTTCGAAAGAGCGCCATCGCAGTGACCTTACTTCCGTTCCGGTTTACTCGCGCACTTGACGCGGCAATGCAACCCTTGGTCTAGTCGACTCCGTCATGGCGGGGGCGGAAAAAAACCAGCTGATCGAGCAGCACCTGTCGCTGGTTCAGGCCATCGCCCACAAGGTCAAGAAAAGCCTGAGCACGTCGATCGACGTCGAGGACCTGATCGGATACGGCTCGAAGGGTCTGGTGGAAGCGGCCGAGCGGTTCGATCCGCGTCAGGGCGTGGCCTTCTCGACGTTCGCCTACTATCGCGTTCGCGGCGCGATGTACGACGGGCTTCGCACCATGGGTTGGTATTCGCGCGCCGACTATGCCCGCTATCGCGCCGAGGAGCGCGCCAACGAGTACTTGCAAAGCCAGGCCGATCGCGAGGGCGCGGCGCGGGCCGGCGGCGCGGCGGTGAACGCCGCCGGTGACGCCGAAGGAACGTTGGCCGAGGTCGCCGCCGTGCTGGGCGGCGTGGCCACCGTGCACATCACGTCGATGGATGCGGCGATCCACGTCGCCGACGAACGCCTGCCGCCGCCCGACGCGCAGCTGGAGATGCGCGAGCTGACCGGCCGCCTGCGAGAAGCGCTGACGCAGCTGCCGGAGAAAGAGCGACGGTTGATGGAGCTTTATTATCTGGGCGACAAGAATCTGGAAGAAGCCGGCCGAGAGATGGGCCTGTCGAAATCCTGGGCCTGCCGTCTGCACGCGCGGGCGGTCGAGCTGCTGCGCGTGGCCATGGCGGACACCCAGTGACCGCTGTGATTTCGGCGCGTGCGTTCGGCCTGCTGGTCACCGTGGCGCTGGTGGCGACCGCCGGATGCTCGACGAACATCTTGCACGGGCTGGAGGAACGAAGCGCGAACGAGACCGTGGCCGCCCTGGAGCGGGTGGGCATCGGCGCTGAAAAACAGCTCGACGACGACAACGCCGGGGGTGGCGGCAGCGCGCCGGCCTTTCGGGTGCGGGTGGCCCGCGCCGATGAAGGACGCGCCCTGGAGCTGTTGCGGTCGCTGGGGCTTCCGCGCGATCGGCGACACGGGTTCGCCGAGGTGTACGGTCAGGCCAGCTTGATCCCCACGGCGTTTGAAGATCGGGCCCGCTACCTGGACGCGCTGGCCGGCGAGGTGGCCCGCACGCTGGAGGTCGCCGATGGCGTGGTCAGCGCGCGCGTTCACCTGTCACCCGAGGAGATCGATCCGCTGGGCGGTGACGGCAAACCGCGCGCGCCGGCGCGAGCAGCGGTGCTGATCAAGGCACGCGGGGGAAAGACGCCGCTGGCGGAGGCCGACATCAAGAAGCTGGTGGCGGGTAGCGTCCCTGGCCTGGATCCGGCGGCGGTGGCCGTGGTGGTCACGCCGACGGCTGAGCCGGGGGACGCGGGAGGAACTGGCCAACAATGGCTGGCCCTGGGTCCGCTGCGTCTGGCGCCGGGCAGCCGGCCGTTGCTGATCGCGGCGCTGATCATCGGCCTGCTGTTGCTGACCGTGATGGCCGCGCTGCTGTTCTTCACCGTGCGCCGCCTGGCCGCCCTGGAAGGAACCCAAGCGGCCTCGGTCCCACCGGCGCGCCCCCGCGAAAACTCGTAGCGCTCTTAGCGGAAGACGAACGAATGGGAGATGCTGACTGGCCCGCCTTTGAACGGTGGAAGCGCCGCCGAGGCCAGCTCGTTGATCACGCACTCGCCGGTGGGCGTGCCTTCGAAGTCACCGGTCACCGCCGGTGATTCAATGCTGCCGCTGGGGCTGACCGTCAATTTGACCTGGGCCACGCCGCGGATCTGGAAGCGACGGAAGCACTGGTGGACCTTCGGCTGCAGACCTTCCAGGGCGGCGTCGACGTCTTTCAGCGCGCGGTCCGGATCGACGGTGCCTTGATCGTTGGAGGCGCCCGGTCCGCCCGGCGGGGCCGCCAGCAGCGTATCCAGATCGCTGGTCTTCTTCGTCGGCACGTCGGCGGTGTCGGAGGGTTCGGCGCGGGGATTGGACAACGCTCCCGGGTGCGCGCCGGACTTGGCGCCCGCGAAATGACGGGGCGCCGGCTTCTCCTTTTCGGCGCGGGCGGGCTCGGGGGCGGGCGGCTCGGGGCGAGGCGGCAGCGGAACAATCTGGGGACCGAGCGGCGGCATGGCCAGCGGCTGCTCCGTGTGCCGGAAAGGCGACGCCGGATCCGCTTCGGCCGACGACGATCGCGGCGGCGCGTTCAAGTACCAGAAGATCCCCAACCCCAGGGCCATGACGCTGAGACAGCCGGCCATGCCCCAGATCCACGGCGGGAGACCGTTGGTACCGCCGGTCACGCGAGCGCCCACCACCGAGTCGCGGCGGGCCATCACGCCCGACAGTTCGGCGGCGCTGAGCACAGGCGGCGTGTGTCCCGCGCGGGTCGAGGCGGCGATGGCCTTCAGTTCGACCAGATCGCTGCTGTCGTTGTCGAGAGCTCTGTCGGGCGCTCTGTCCGACGCTGGGCCCGCACCGCTGCGGGAACCGTTGGGGTCACGGGGCTGCTTCATCCTGCCGGCCATTACCCTAGCACGACCCCTGCCCCGCTGCCCTGGCCGGAACCGCAAAAAACCAGGGAATTAAGGGGAATTGGCCAGGTGCTGACGGACGCGGTCAGGTGACCTTCCGCAGCGGCCAAGCCGCGTTATCCGTCCAGTTTCTTCTTCAAGGCGGCCAGGGCGTCGTCGACCGAGCTCTTCTTTTCCATCTCGTCCAGCTTGCGCTCGGCCGCAACGGCGCTGGCGGTGCGTCCGCCCAGCTCCTCACCCAGCGACGCCTCCGCTTCGACGGCGTCGATCTTGGTCGACATGCGTTCAAAGTCGTCGAAGGCTGCGGTGCCCGTGCCCAGGCTGCTGCCTCGTTTCGTGGTGCGCGCCTTTTCGCGCAGACTGCCCTGGCGAAGCTTGACGTCTTTCACGCGCGCCTCCAGCGCACGCAGCCCGGCGGTCAGTTGATCGACGTAGACCTGCTGCTCCTGCAGCGACTTTTCCGCTTCGGCCTTCTCGGTTTCCTTCTGCGCCTTGCGCAGCAAGGCCTCCTTGGCCAGCGCGTCGTCGCCGGCGCGCACCGCCATGGCGGCGCGGTCCTCCCAGGACCTGGCCTCGGCCGCCAGCGATTCGATGCGCTTTTGCAGCTGCTTTTCGCCGGCCATGACCGTCGCCACTTCGGACCGCGCCTGGCGGGCGGAGTCTTCCATGTCGCGGACCATCTGGTCGATCTCCTTGGCCGGGTCCTGCATCCCGTCGATGACGTCGTTGACGTTGGACTTGATCAGCGTGGACAGCCTTCCGAGAATTCCCATGGGCCGAAGGTTAGCGTTCGCGGCTGGCACTGTCGACTGACCCGAACCAGGAGTGCTAGGTTGGTGGAATGCAGCTTGCGGCGCTTGTCGGTCAGGACCTGGCGACGGCCGTCCTGCGGCGCGCGGTGGCGGGCGGCCACGTCCCCCACGCTTACCTTTTCGAAGGACCGCCCGGCGTCGGCAAACGCGGGGCCGCCCTGGGTTTGGCCATGGCCATGGCCTGCACGGTCAGCCCGCGGCAAGGGTGTGGGAGCTGCGAGACCTGTCGCCGCATCGAAGGCGGCCTGCATCCGGACGTTCCCACCTTTGCCGCGGAGGGCGCCCTCATTGTCATGGAGCAGGCGCAGGCCATGGTGGCGCTGGCGCAGACGAGCCCGCACGAGGCCGCCGTTCGCGTCATCATCATTGATGAGGCGGATCGACTGAACCTGAACGCGGCCAACTGTCTGCTGAAGGCGCTGGAGGAGCCGCACGCCGGGACGCACTTTGTCCTGTGCACCACGGCGCCCGAACGGATCCTGCCCACCATTCGTTCCCGCATGCAGCGGGTGCGGTTCAAACCGCTGCCCGTCGAGACGCTGGTGTCGCTGGCCGTGGCGCAGGGCGTGTCGGCCGAGCGCGCCGCGGTGGCGGCCGTGCTGGCCGACGGCTCGCTGGGCGCCACCCTGTCGGCGGCGTCGGCCGACGGCGACAGCGATCTGTGGGCTGCCATCGATCAACTGGAAGAGGCGGCCGCTTCGGCCCGCGCCGTGGGCCCGGTGTTCGACGCCGCGGGTGCCGTGGCCGGCGACAAGGAGAACAAGCACGAGCTGCAGCGCACGCTGGCCTTGCTGGCGCGCATCTATAGAGACGCCCTGGTCTCGGCCGCCGGCGCGCCCGAGCTGGCCCTGTTCACAGAGCGGGCTGGCGCCTTGATCGGACGCGGCGTCCCGGCGCTGGGGCGGGCCCTCACCGCCATCGTCGAGGCGGACGTCGCGCTCGGCGCCAATACCAACGCCGTCACCGCCGTCGAGCGCATGCTGCTGGCCCTGCGCCGGCGGCCCGCCGAGGGCCGAGGGGCCGGCCGGTGAGCGAACGGCCGGTCAACATCGCGGGCGTCAAGTTCCACCCGACGGGACGCACGTTCGAGTTCGACGCCGGTTCGCTGACTCTGCAACGGGGAGACAGGGTCGTCATCCAGGATGAAGGCGGCGTCGACGTGGCCATCGTCGCGGTGCCCAGCGCCCTGCGCCCGACGACCGGTCACCTGGCCCGCGTCCTGCGCGTGGCCGACGAGCGCGATTTGTTAAAGGTGGAAGCCAACCGGCAGCGCTCTGTCGAGGCGCTGACCTTCGGGCGCGATCTGGTGCGGTCGAGGCAACTGCCCCTCAAGCTGTTTCGCGCCGAGTTCCACCACGGCGGCGGCCGCGCCACGTTCTATTTCGCCTCCGAGATCCGCATCGACTTTCGCGATCTGGTGCGCGACCTGTCGGCGCAGTTTCACGTCCGCATCGACATGCGCCAGGTGGGCGTGCGCGACGAAGCCAAGATGGTGGGCGGGATCGGCTCGTGCGGCCGCGAGCTCTGCTGCAGCACGTTCTTGCCGCGGTTCGCGCCGGTGTCGATCAAGATGGCCAAGCATCAGAACCTGGTCTTGAACCCCACCAAGGTCTCCGGACAGTGTGGGCGGCTCAAGTGTTGCCTGGTCTACGAGGACGCTGCCTACGTCGAGGCGGCCAAGGGATTGCCCAAGGTGGGCAAGCGCGTGACCACGCCGGAAGGCATCGGGCGCGTCGGCGATCTGGACGTCTTGCAGGGACGCATCCGCGTCTACTTCGAGGATCAGCCGCCCAAGGTCTACACCGCCGACGAGGTGCGCCCGCTGGTGCAACCGGGAAGCGACCGCGGACCGCCGCCAGCTGAAGCGAGCGACCGCGAGGGGCACGATAACGACGGGAACGACAACGGCCCGGCCGACCTGCCCCAGAACTGATCGCCATTGATCGTGATTGATCTGGCCCGCCCTTGAGGTTCGGCCGCCGGAGCGGTACAGAAAGACCCGCTCATGTCTCGTTTCTTCATCACCACGCCCATCTATTACGTCAACGCCCTGCCCCACCTGGGGACGTTCTATTCGACGGTGGTGGCCGACGCCTTGGCCCGCCATCACCGGGCGCGGTTCGGCAAGGACGCGACCTTCCTTCTCACCGGCCTTGACGAGCACGGGCAGAAGATCGAACGCATCGCCCGCGAAAAGGGCATCGACCCGCAGACCTATTGCGACGGCATCGCCGCCGAGTTCAAGAAGATCTGGGCCCGCGCCGGCATCGACTATCGCCGCTTCATCCGCACCACCGACCCCGACCACAAGACCGCCGTCGCCGAGATGTGGCAGCGCATGGTCAAGGTCGGCGACATCTATGCCGCCGATTACGACGGGCTTTACTGCGTCGGCTGTGAAGAATGGAAGAGCGAAGACGACGTCGTCCTCGAAGGTGGCCAGAAGATCTGCCCCATCCACCGCACGCCAGTCGAGCGGGTGAAGGAGAAGAACTATTTCTTCCGGCTGTCCCGTTACGCCGATCGACTGCTGCAGTGGTACGACACCGGCGCGGTGCGACCGGAATCCCGCCGCAACGAGGTCGCCGAGTTCGTGCGCCGCGGGCTGCGCGACATCTCGGTCTCGCGCCTGTCGGTGAAATGGGGCATTCCCGTTCCCGGCGATCCCCAGCAGGTCATCTATGTCTGGATCGACGCGCTGACCAATTACGTGACCGCGCTGGGCGGCCCGGCGGCGGTCGAAGCCGGCAGCGGCGACGGGGCGTTCTGGGCGGCGTCGCACCACCTGATCGCCAAGGACATCCTCCGCTTTCACGCCGTGTACTGGCCGGCCATCCTGTGGTCGGCGGGGCTGCCGGCGCCGAAGCAGATCTTTTGCCACGGTTACCTCACCGTCAAAGGCCAGAAGATCTCGAAGTCGATCCCGGCCACGCGGGTCGACCCCAACGCCATCGCCGACGAGCTGGGCATCGATCCCCTGCGCTATTTCGTGCTGCGCGAGTACACACTGGGTGGCGACGGCGACTTCACGTACGAGGCGCTGTTCCAGCGTTACGAATCCGACCTGGGCAACGACCTGGGCAATCTGCTGAACCGCACGGTGTCGATGGCCCAGCGTTACTGCGCCGGCGTGGTGGGCAGCGTCGCCGACGCCGACAGCGATATCGCCCAGGCGGCGCGCGCCAACCGGGAAAAGGCCGAGGAAGCCTGGTCCGACTTCGCACCGTCGCGGGCGCTGGAGTCCACCTGGCAGATCGTGCGCGACTTCAATGGTTACATCGAAGCCACCAAGCCGTGGAACCTGGCCAAGGAGCCGGCGCGACGGGGCGAGCTGGAGCTGATGCTGGCCAACTGTTGCGAGGCCCTGCGCTGGGCGGCGCTGATGGTGGCCCCGGCCATGCCGGCGACCAGCCGGGAGATCCTGCGCCAGCTGGGGCGCACGGCCGACGAAGACACCTGGCCCACGCGCTGGCACTGGCCGGGCGGGACGCTGGCCCAGCCCCAGCCGGTGTTTCCGCGCATCGAACCCGAACGGCAAAGCGCGCTGATCACCCGCTGGGTCCCCGCCCAGGCGCAACTGGCGACGACGCCGGCGGCCGCCAGTTCATCGACGGACAAACCAGCGGGAGCGGCCGGCGCCGCCGACGCCCCACCCGCCGAGATCGCCATCGATGACTTTGCCAAGATCGATCTGCGCGTGGCCAAGGTGGTGGCCTGCGAGCGCGTGCCCAAGGCCGACAAGCTGCTGAAGCTGACCCTGGACGTCGGGTCGGAACAGCGCACGGTGGTTTCGGGGATCGCCCCCGCCTATTCGCCCGAGCAGATGGTGGGACGCACCGTGATCTATCTGGCCAACCTGAAGCCGGCCAAGATCCGCGGCGTGCTGTCGCAAGGGATGATCCTGGCCGCCGGCGACGCCGAGGTGCTGGGCCTGTCGGGGCTGGACCGCGACGTGGCGCCGGGGACCAAGGTCCGTTAGCTAGCGCGAAAGGGGCCTGCTGGCCCCTCTCGCGGGCTCTCCCCAGCGCCTCTCGCACGGTGAGCCGGCGGGGCAGAGCCGCGCCTCCCGATTACTTGGACACACTCCTGGCAATCTGCCACCTGTTGGTGGTCGGCCGTCAAAACCGGTAGCCTGGTTCGTCTGAAATTGATGACCCAATCCCCGACGACCGTCTGCCCCTCGATCAGCCTGCGTCTTTTCATCTTGGCACTGACGGGGGTTCCCATCGCCTGCCAGACCCCGGCGCCAGGCGTCGGCGGCACGGGCGGCTCTGGTGGTTCTGATGCTCGGCCTGCGTCACCCGACGCGATCGCTGACGGCGGCGGCGACAGCGAGACCGCCGAATCGCTCTGCGCCGAAGCCCCACCTCCGCGACGCAGCGACGGCGCCATCCTTGAAATTCCTATCGCCGCGCAGCTGGCCGGCAAGGTGATGCGTTTCGGGGAGGCGAACGTGGCCGCCAATGGACTGACGGTGACGCCGCTGAACCTGCGCTTCTATCTGTCGAATGTGATCCTGACCAGCGCGGGCGGTGGGCAGATGGTGCCGGTCGACATCGTCGACCCGGCGGGAAGGGTCCTGCCCTATGGCATCCATTTCTACAACGCCGACGAGCCGGCGTCGCAGGTGTTGCGGGTGCGAGCGCCCGTCGGTGATTACAGTGCCATCACCTTTTCGTTCGGGCTGGGCGACGACTGCAACGCCGGCGAGCCAGAGCGAAGCCCACCGCTGTCCGCCACGTCGCAGATGACCTGGCCACACGGGTTCGGGTACCTGTTCTTTCGCTATGAGGGGCGCGTTTCATCAGCCGCCGACGACGGCGGCGCCGGGTCCGACGGCGGCCGCACCGACGGCGGCCGCACCGACGGCGGCGACGCGGGCCACGCCGACAGCGGCGACACCGCCAGCGCCGATCCGGGGATCCCGGCGGCCATCCACATGGGCGGTTTTCCTCACCTGCTGATGGCCCCGGTCATCCGCATCGCCAGTCCGCTGTCTGTCCCAAGCACGGGCGGCGCCGCCAGCCAACGCACCTTGCGCCTGGTGATGGACGAGGTGTTCAAGGGCGCCAACACCCCGGTCACGAGCGACCTGCCCATCCCGCCGCCCGGGATCGAAGGCGCGCTGGGGGAAAGCCTGCGCAAGACAGCACCCACGCTGACCCTGTTCGTGCTGACACCGTGAAGCGCAGTCGGACGGTCGCGCGCGCGGGCGTAGTCGGGGCGTGCCTGGCCCTGGTGGGCGCGCTGGCCGCCGCCTGCGGGGACGACCGGTCGCCGCCGCCCGCCGCGCCTGACGGAGGACCCACGCTGCTGTCGACAGCGACGGCCCCGCCGGGTTTTCCGCCGGGCCCGGTGGCGGCGACGGCGCCCGCCGACAACCCGCTGACGGAGGCGCGCGCTCAGCTGGGGCGGCGGCTGTTCTTCGACACGCGCCTCTCCCGCACCGCCGAGATCGCCTGCGCCAGCTGCCACAAACAGGAGCACGGCTTTGCCGACTCCGTCGCCGTTTCACCGGGCGTCGAGGGACGGCTGGGCACGCGGAACGCGCCGGCGCTGGTCAACGTCGCCTGGAATCAAAGCTTCTTCTGGGACGGCCGCGCCGCCACGCTGGAAGAGCAAGCCGGCATGCCCATCGAAAACCCGGTGGAGATGGATCTGCCTTTGTCCGAGGCGGTGACCCGTTTGAACGCCGACGACAGTTACCTGCGGACGTTCACCGACGCCTTCGGTGCCCCACCCACGGCCGAATCGCTGCGCCAGGCCCTGGCCAGCTTTGTCCGCACCCTGGTCAGCGGCGGGAGCCCTTACGATCGCCACCTGCGCGGCGACGACAGCGCCTTCGGCGAAGCGCAGCGCCGCGGCGAGGCGCTTTTCTTCTCTGAAGCGACGGCCTGCTTTCACTGCCATCCGACGGGCGCGCTGACCAACGACGGCTTCTTCAACAATGGCACCTACACCGACGGCGGCGATCCCGGGCGCCAGATGCTGACCGGGCGGGCTGGCGACCTGGGGAAGTTCAAGGTCCCCGGCCTGCGCAACATCGCCGTCAGCGCGCCGTACATGCACGACGGGTCGGTGCCCACGCTGGAGGCGGTGGTCGAGCAATACGCCCAGGGCGGCCGCGGCCACCCCAGCACCGATCCTCAGATCGCCCCGCTGTCGCTGAGCCCCGCCAACAAGGCCGACCTGGTCGCATTTTTGATAGCCCTGACCGACGACCAGTTTTTGAGCGATCCCCGATACGGGCGCTGACGATTTCTTTCTAGTCGGTGGTCCAAGGGCGAAACCCCTTCTTTTTCGCTTGCCTAGGGGGGCCCGGTCATTCGTAATCACAGCCCATGGCAAGCCCTACCCTGAACATTCCCGCTGGCGCTCAGGCGATCGCTGTTCTCTCCGATGGTCGACTGGAAGTCCCCGATCACCCGGTCATCCCCTTCATCGAAGGCGACGGCACCGGCCCCGACATCTGGCG
>JAXDMH010000766.1:0-2617 GCA_034666225.1 Myxococcales bacterium | reverse complement strand
GCCAGCCGCGCCATCAGCCGGTAATAGCGCTGCAGCACGAAATAGGCTTTTTTCTTGCGGCCTGTTTCAGACAGCAGCCCCTTGCGGTTCCAGTAGTCCTGCACGCCGGGCAGCGGACGGCGCGGCGAGCGAAAGTCGTACAGGATCCAGGGCGAGACGCCGGCCAGAAACGGCATGCGCCGGAGCATGGCGATCTGGTGGTGGTAAAGGCTCTCCTGAAAGGCCTCGCTGAACCGGGTCAGGGCGTCGCCTTTCTTGCCGGCGCGGGCGTCGGCGCCCAGCTCACTGATGATCACCGGTTTGTCGAAGGCGCATTCCCAGGTGATGCCGTCGCACTTGGGCGGCAGGCCGTCGTACCAGCCGATGTATTCGTTGCAGCCGATCACGTCCAGCGCCTTGCCCAGCGGATCGTCGATGCGCACCGTGGTGGCGTCGACATAGTGATGTTCCAGGGCGGCGCTGACCAGGCGGGTGGGATCCAGGGCGCGGGCGTCGGCGACCAGCGTGCGCAGAAAAGCGGTGCGCGGTTCGCTGACGGGCGTTTCATTGGCCACTGACCAGATGATGATCGACGCCCGGTTGCGATCGCGGCCGATGTTTTCGGCCAGCTGCTGGCGGGCGTTGGCCAGCGTGGCCGGGTTGTCCCAGGCGATGGTCCAGTAGACAGGGATCTCGGACCAGACAAAGAGCCCCAGGCGATCGGCGGCGCGGGCCATCTCTTCGCTGTGCGGGTAATGGGCCAGGCGGACGAAATTGCAGCCAAGCCGTTTGGCCGCGGTCAGCAGACGCTGGCATTCCTTGGCGTCGCGAATGCGGCCGCCGCGCCAGGGGGCTTCTTCGTGGATGGCGATGCCGCGCAGGAAGACCGGAGCGCCGTTCACCAGGATTTCCGTATCGCGGGTTTCTAAAACGCGAAAGCCGACGGTCTCCGTCAGGCGATCGCGGCCGGTCTTGAAGTGCGCCTGGTAAAGGCGTGGATTCTCCGGCGACCACCTGACCAGCGAGGCGGGCGCCGGCGCGGTGAAGGTGGCCCGGCCGTCGGCGCCGGTCACCGCGCGCAGCTTGAGCCTGGCCTGGGGGATCTCCAGCGTCACCGGCGCGCCGGCCGCCGCCGGTCCGTCGAGTTGAATCCAACCCGACAGGCGGTCCGACGTTTTTGCCGACGGCGTTGCCGGCGACCGCTCACTCCGTGCCAGGTTCACGAACGCTTCGCGCACGAAGGTGGCCGGCGTTTCGATCACCCGCACCCCGCGGGTCAGGCCGCCATAGTTCCACCAGTCGGTGTTCCAGGTGGGGATGGCCTCGCGGCGGCGGGTGTTGTCGACCTTCACCACCACGAAATTGCCGCTCGGTTTCAGGCGGCCGGTGATCTCGAAGCAGAAGGGGGTAAAGCCGCCTTCGTGTTCGCCCAGCTTGTCGCCGTTCAGCCAGACCACGGCCCGGGCGGCGGCGGCGGCGAAATACAAGAACTGCCGGTGGGTGCGGGACGACTTTCGGAAGGCAAACGTCTTCTTGTACCAGATGGTCCCTTCGTACCAGCGCAGGTCGTCGCGCTGGGAATTCCAGTCGCCCGGGACGGTCAGGTTGGGTGACTTATCAAAGTCGTATTCGATCAGATCCCAGCGGTTTTCCGGCTTCAGGTTTTTCCCGAACGGTTTGGCCCGCGGCTGATACCGATAGTCGATGAAGCCGGTTTCATAGGGATCGACGATGGTGCGCCACGGTCCGTCGAGGCGCGTCGACTTTCGGCTGGCCACTGCCGTCAGCAGGGGCGCCAATCCGGGATCGGTGGGGCCGTCTGACGAGGGAGGGGCGGTATTGACCGGCGTCATGAAAGGCTCTGGGCGCGTGTAACACGCGGCAGGGCAGGGCGGCAAACGGCAATCGGCAGGCAAACGGTACAAAGCGGAAAGCGGGCCCCGATCGGTTATGCTGCGGCCCGGTTGGAGGCCCGTTTCATGAGATTGTCCGCGAAGGTTGGTCTGGTGATGGTGGGTGCGCTGGCTTCGCTGTCCGGTGTCGGCTGCGGCGGGTCGGGGGCCAAGTCGGATGCAAAGTCGGACGCCAAGTCGGATGTCCCGGACCAAAAGCAAACGGTCGACGGCGCCGGCGGTGCAGGCACGGGCGGTCGCATGGCGGATGGGCCGGTAGACTCTGCCGTCGAGGCCGCGCTGGACGCGCCGGTGGATCGGGTGATGGACCAGGGCAGCGGTGGCGCGGACGCGCCGACGGCTGATGCGCCGTTAGAAATGACGGTTCCGATTGACGCGGCCAAGGAGGCCTCGCCCGACAGCGGCGTGGATCTGGCGCCCGACAGCGCGGCCGACGGCGCCGATGTCGCAACCGAGGTGGCGGCCGAGACCACCGCCGACGCCGTCGCCGACGCAGCCCTGGAAGGGCCCTCCGACGGCGGCGTCGTCGCGACGGCGAAACGCCTGCTGTCAGGACGCGCCCGCCTGGTCGGCACGCCCACCACGGCGTGCAGCGCTGTACCGAGAGGCGCCGCGCCCGCAGAGCAATGGTGCGCCTTCACGTTGCCCGGACAGACGCTGGGCTCGACCGAGCTGTGGGTTCTCAACGTCAGCAAGGCGATCACCGAGACCGTCGCCTGTGACGG
>JAXDMH010000765.1:0-5981 GCA_034666225.1 Myxococcales bacterium | reverse complement strand
AGAAGCACTCGGTCGCCAACGCCGAGACCTCCTTTCGCGACGTGCTGAAGCTGGATTCCGATCATCCGGATGCGCACGTCGGACTGGCCCGCGTGCTGCTGGAGCAACGCTATGACGTGGCGGCCGCCGACGCCGAGCTGGCGGCAGCCCTGGCCGTCAACCCCCACCACGCCGGCGCGCTGGCCCTGCGCGCCGAGATCGCTCTCGACGGCGAAGACTTTGCCGGCGCCGCCGCGCTGGTGGCCGCCCTGCGCAACGTCAACCCGCGCGATCCCGGCGCCGCGCGCATCGCCGCGGCGTCAGCGCTGCTGCGTGACGACCGCGCCGGCTATGAGCAAGAGCGCGATCGACGGCTGGCGGTCAACGCCACCGACGGCGACTTCTTCGCCTTCGTCGCCGAGGCGCTGGACCACCACCGGCGTTACGACGACGCGCGCGGGATCGCCGACGAAGGGGTGCGCGTCGATCCGACCAGCGCCCGCTGTCTGCTGTCGCTGGGGACGACGTTGCTCCGGCTGGGCGACGAGGAAGAAGGCCTGGCGGCCCTGCGGCGGGCCTGGAAGCGCGACCCGTATGACGTGCGGACGTTCAACCTGCTCAACCTTTTTGACAAGGTCATCCCCAGCCAGTACACGTCGGTCAAGACCGAACACCTGCGCTTCCGGGTTCCGAACGCCGCCCGCACCGCCGTCGAGTCGGTGGTGGCGCCATTTCTGGAAGAGACCTACGCGCGCTACGTCGCCCGTTACGGCTTCACCCCGCGCGGGCCCATCGTCCTCGAGCTTTATGCCGATGCGGCCCACTACGGCGTGCGCACGGTGGGGTTGCCGGGTATCGGCGTGGCCGGTGTCTGCTTCGGGCGGGTGATCACCTCACAGGCGCCGACCAATCACGTCTTCAACTGGGCGTTGGTGCTGTCGCACGAACTGGCCCACGTCTTCGCCATCGAGCTGTCCCGGTCGCGCGTCCCGCGCTGGTTCACCGAGGGATTGGCCGAGCTGGAGACCATGCGGGCCCGCCCCGAATGGAGCCGGCATGACGAGGTGGCGGTCTGGGGGGGCCTGAAGACCGGCCGGCTGCCGACGCTGATCAATCTTTCATCGGCGTTCACCCGCGCCCAGGACGCCGACGACGCCACCGCGGCCTACGCCCACGCGGCCGCCGCCATGGACTTTCTCGAGCGCCGTTTCGGGTTCGCCAAGATTCGCTCGGCGCTGGTGCAATACGGCCGCGGGGCACGGGGGACCGACGTTCTGGAAGCGCTGTCGGGCATGAAGGCCGACGAACTGGAAGCCGCTTTTCGCGCCGATTTCTTTCGGCAGACGGTCCGCTATGACGAGCAGTATCTGCCCACGCAGACCTTGCGACGTTCACTGCCCGAGGCCCAGCGGCTGGCTGCCGCGTCACCGAGGAGCGCCATCGCGCAAGTGCAGCTCGGTCTGGCGGCGCTGAATCACGGTGAGGAAAAAACTGCCGCGGCCGCCCTCGGCAAGGCCGGCGGGCTGGCGGGCGGCGGTGCGGGCGCCATCGCCGGCTCGGGGGCCGGCGTGGACGATGCGGCCGCGATCTTGTTTCTGACCGCCGAGCTGGCCCTGGCCCGACGGGACGCCGATCGCGCCATGACCGCGCTGGAAGCGCTGCTGGCCCTCCCCGGCGGGCGCGGCGACGGCTATGACGTGCGGGTGCGGTTGGCCCTGTCGGAGATTCATCGCAAGAACCAGCCGCGCGCCGAGGCGCACCTGCGAAAAGCCATTGCCTTCGATCCCACCCGCGTCGAGGCGCACGCGCTGTTGACCGAGTTGCTGGGCGACATGGGGCGCCCCGACGACAAGCTGGCCGAGCAGGAGGCGACGCTGCGCCTGGAGAGCCAGAGCATCAAGGTGGCCAAGCAGGCGCTGCTGGCCAACGCCCGGGCCGGGCGAGCGGGCCGGGTCATCGCCCTCGCCACCACGGCCATCTCCATCGACCCGGCGGATCCGGAGATTCACGCCGCCCTGGCCCGCGCTCTGGCCAGCACCGGGCAGACGGCGGCCGCGGCCCGATCCTTCGAACAGGCGCTGCTCTTCTCCCCCGCTCCCGCCGACGCCGCCGACATTCACCGCGCGCTGGCGGGCCTGTACACGCGGCTAGGAGACGGAACGCGCGCGGCCGCCCACAACGCCGCCATTCGCTAGCGCCGTTCCCGCCGCGGGGTGCGCGGCCGTCGCATCGACGCTGGGCATCGCCGACCGACGCGGGTCCGGCGCCGCTGCCGGTCGCGGAAATGTGATGACGAACCTTGTGCCACTGCCGGCGTCGCTGATGACGTCGATGCGCGCGCCGTGTTCGAGGACGATCTGCTGCACCAGGGCCAGCCCCAGACCGGTCCCCTTGGCTTTTGTCGAGAAGAACGGGTCGAAGATCTTGCCCAGATTTTCGCGCGGAATACCCGGGCCGCTGTCCTCGACCGACAGGCGCACGGTGGCGTCACGGGCGTCGTCTGGCTCTGAACCGTTGGCGGTCACCGGCGTCGCATCGACCACCACGCGCAGGCGGCCACCGCCCTGTCCTTCCAGCGCCTCGCGGGCGTTGCGAACCAGGTTCAGCAGCGCCTGCCGCAGCTGGCTCTCGTCGGCCAGGATCTCCGGCAGGGCACGACCGACGTCGATCTCCAGGGCGATCCCGGCCTGGGTCAGCTCGGCGCGGGCAAACTCCATCACCGCCGTCACGATGGCGCCCAGATCTTCGCGATCCAGCTTGGCGCGTGGGAGCCGGGCAAAACGCAGGTACGTCTCGGTGATCTCCGTCAGGCGATCGACCTCGCTGCTGATCGAGGCCAAAAGCCGCCGCGATTCGCCGCTGCTGCCGCCGATCTCGTCGCCCAGCAGCTCGGCGTAAAGGCCGATCGAGGCCAGCGGGTTGCGCACCTCATGGGTGATCTGCGCGGCCATCCGTCCCACGGTGGCCAGTCGTTCAGAACGAATCAGCTGCTGCTCGCGCTCCTGCAGGGCGCCAGCCATCGCGTCGAACTCGCGCGCCAGATCGCCGATCTCGTCGTGCGACGCGACGCCGGTGCGACGGGCGTAATCACCGCCGGCCACCTCGCGCACGCGGGCGCGCAGCACGCGCAAGGGGCGCAGAGTTCGATAGATGAAGAGGATGGAAGCCACCGCCAGGATCAAGCCGGCCAGGCCCAGGCCCAGGGCCACCTGCAGGGCGGCCTCCTCGTCGTCGCTGAGGCGCTGGGCGATCTGCCCGTTCTCGCCGCGCAGGGGGCGGCGCATGCGGTTGAGGCTGTGAGTCAGTATGGCAAAGTGACTCTCGAACTCGGGACGAGCCTTGGGATCCGACGCCACCTCGGCCGCCCCCAGCTCGCCGGCCAGGGCGTCGACCTGCTGCTTCAGCGCGAGCAGCTGGTTTCGCTTGGCTTCGAAGTCCGGCCGCCGGAACGAGGCCGGCTCTTTTTCCAGATACCGATCGATGGCGCCCACGGCGTCGTCCAGATGTTTGCGGGCCATGCGAAAGGCCAGCGCCAGGTTGGGATCCAGCCGAAGGTTACGTCCCAGCGATGCGGCAAAGTCGTTCAGCGACTTCCAGGCGGCGTCGACCGAACCCTGCAGATCCAGGTACGCCTCGTTCGCGACAACGCCCTGTCGGGCCCGGTGGATGGTGATGACGGTGAAGGTGGCGTTCGCGCCGAAGGCAAGGAGCAGCACCGTGAAGGCCAGGAGCACCTTTCCGGAGACGCCGAGACGCATGACCGTGTAACGCTAACACGCCGAACGCACCCCTGAAATTTGTCGGTCCGCAGGCCACGCAGGAGAGCGGCCAGCGGTGTCTGTATCAACGATCGTTCGACACGAACGGCCAAAGGACCGGCCGGTCGCGCAGACAGGTCGGTAATTGACATGGTAGAAGCCTGCGGAAACAATGCCTTGTCGTATGACTTTGCGGTGGATGACGCTGGCGCTGGCCGCGATGACGATGGCGGTTGTCTCCCCGTCGGCGGTGGCCCAGGCCGCAGCCGCGTCCGGGTCCTCGACGCCCGTCGCTGTCCTGGGGTTGGAGGCGGTCGACGTTCCCGACGCCATCGCCCTGGAGATCACCGAGGCCTTGCGGCAGAAAGTTGCGTCGACGCCGGGATTCCAGCTGGTGCAGGGCAAGGACCTGGTCGAGATCAAGCTGGTCTTCGGCTGCTCCGACGAGGCGCCGACGTGCATGGCCCAAGCGGGAACCACGCTGGGCGCTGCCAAATTGATCTTCGGCAATGTCCGCCGCGTCGGCGCCGAGTACATGGTGGCGCTGAAGAGCGTGGACGTCAGCAAGGCCGCTGTCGAAGGCGCGACGTCGGACACCATCCCGCTCAAGAGGGCCGAGCCGACGGTCTTTCATGCGCGCACGGCGCGCTGGATTGCCAAGCTGACCGGTCGCGAGACGACGGGCAGCCTGGAGGTGCGCGCCAACGTCACCGGCGCGGCCATCACCCTGGACGGCGTCGCCGTGGGGCTTACCGATTCGTCGCCGGTGAGCGTATCCGACGTCGCCCCGGGGCGGCACCAGATCGCCGCCGAGAAGCAGGGCTATGCGACGTCAAGGCAGGACTTCACCCTGGCGGCCGGGCAGAGTCTGCCTCTCGGCCTGACCCTCACGCCGGTGAGCGTCAGCGTGGGTGCAGCGGCCAATCCCAACCTGGAGCCGACGGTCGTGCGCCGCACCAGCGACGAGAGTGCGCCGCCCGGATCGACAGCCGCGGCGCCCGTCAATCTGGCGCGCGTTGGCTTCTGGACGGCGCTGGTCGGGGCAGCCACATCGGCGGCGCTGGCATTCAAGTTCGGCCACGACGTCACGCAGATCAACCAGGATCTGGACCCGTTGCGCCGCTACGACTGCGGCAGCCGGTCCCCCACCGGCCTCTGCAACAAGAGCGGCGAACCAGCCAACGGGTTGACCTTGGCCGAAAAAGGGACGGTGGCCAGCAAGACCGACGACGGCAATCGCGCCCAGACCCTGCAGTGGGTCTTTGTCGGTCTGATTCCCCCCTTCGCCATCGCTGGCGGATACCTGCTGTACAAGGGTTACCTGGAAACTGAAGCTAATGGATCCTCGACCGGCGTCGCGCATGGGCTCAGAATATTTCCTACGGCCAGCGCGTCCGCCGGAGGGGTGATGGCCGAGTTCGACTTCTAGCTGCTGCCGTGAGGGTGACGTAACTTGATGACCCTAGTGAACCAGACGATCGGCAATTACAAGGTAATCAAGCTTCTCGGCGAGGGCGGAATGGGCGCCGTCTATCTGGCCGAGCATCCGGTCATCGGTCGCCAGGTCGCCATCAAGGTCTTGCACGTCTCCCTGGCTCGCGACGCCGACATCGTCGGGCGTTTCTTCAACGAAGCGCGCGCCATTCACACCATCGGCCACGAGAACATCGTGGAGATTCTGGATTTCGGACAGACGCCCGACGGACAGCCCTACTTCATCATGGAGTTTCTGGCCGGCGAATCGATGAATGATCGGGTCGGCCGCGGTCCGATGCCGGCGGCCGAGGTGGCGCTGATCGCCGATCAGATTTGCCGCGCGTTGTCCGCCGCGCACGCCAAGGGAATCGTCCACCGCGATCTGAAACCGCACAACGTTCACATCCAGATCGACGAGGAGGGCAAGCCCCAGGTCAAGCTGTTGGACTTTGGCGTGGCCAAGATCTTGGGAGCGACGGACACCGCCGGCCAATCGGTCAAGACGCGCACCGGTTCGCTGATGGGGACGCCGCTTTACATGTCGCCCGAGCAGTGCCGTGGCAGCGGAACGCTGGACCACCGAACGGACATCTATTCGCTGGGCGTCATGATCTACGAGATGCTGGCGGGACGGCCCCCGTTCATCGCTGAAGGCGTCGGCGAGTTGTTCGCCAAGCACATGATGGAGGAACCCCCTCCCCTCCTCGAGTTTGCACCGGAGACGCCTCCGGCGATGGCAGCCGCCGTGATGCGGTCCCTGGCGAAGAG
>JAXDMH010000764.1:0-3420 GCA_034666225.1 Myxococcales bacterium | reverse complement strand
AGCTCCCGAGTTGGCGCCGCGGCCGCTGGTGCCCGTCGATCAGGACGGGTTTGACCAAGCCATGGCCAAGGTGGCGCCGGGCCTGCTGCCGGCCCCGACGGTGGACAATCCGACCCCGGGCGCCCTGACCTTCACCACGCTGGATGATTTTCACCCTGACCAGCTATGCCAGCGGCTGGAAGTCTTCGCCGGGTTCCGGGCGCTGCGGGCGCGCTTGCTGGATCCCAGCACGTTCGCAGCCACCGCCGCGGCGCTGGAGCCGTCGTCCCAGGCGGCGCCGGTCACCACGCCCGACGACACGGTGGCGCGCCTGCTGGGCGGGCGGCGTGCGCCGTCAGGGCCGGCGGACATCGAAGCGCTCCTGCGCGAGGTGGTGGCGCCGCACATCAGCCCCGCCCCGGACGCCCGCCAGCCGCGCCTGGTGGCGGCGGTCGACGAAGCGGCTGCGCATCATCTGCGCGCGTTTCTGCACGCTCCCGCCTTCCAGCGCCTGGAATCGTCGTGGCGCGCGCTGCACCGGTTGGTGGCCAGCGTGGACGACGCCGTCAGTCTGTTCCTGCTGGATGTCTCACGCGCGGAACTTGGCGCCGACCTGGCCGGCGGCCCGGACGGCTCGGGCTTGCACCGCCGCCTCGGTGACGGGGAGGAACCGTGGTCGCTGGTTGTGCTCGACGAAAGCTTCGGCCCGGGCGCCGACGACCTGACCCTGCTGTCGGCGCTGGGCGCAGTGGCGGCGCAGCTGGGCGTGTCGATCCTGGCCGGCGCTGATCCGCGCCTGGACTGGGGCGCGCTGGACGGCGAGGCGGCGGCGCGCTGGCTGCGCCTTCGGCAGACTCCGCAGGCCAGCGCCATCGGGCTGGCCTTGCCGCGCTGGCTGCTGCGGCTGCCTTACGGACCCAAAACCGATCCCATCGAATCGTTCCCCTTCGATGAACTGGGCCAGACCCGCGCCCACGAAAACTATCTGTGGGGCAACCCCGCCTTTGCCTGCGCTCTGCTGGCGGCGGTCGCTTTTCGGGAAAATGGCGCTGACATGCAGCTTGGCGATGCGCTGGAACTGGACGATCTGCCCGCCCACACCTACCGCCAGGATGGCGAGGCCCACCTGCAACCGTGCGCCGAGATCTTCATGCCCGAGCGGGTGAGCATCAAGCTGCTGGACCTTGGCCTCATGCCGCTCATCAGCGCGCGCGACCGCAACAGCGCCCGCCTGGCCCGCTTCCAGTCCATCGCCGATCCGCCTGCGGCGCTGACGGGGCCCTGGGGATAGGGTCAAGAGAACGGCCAGTACCGCGGTACTTACCTTTCTCCAGGAAATGGCCAGGTTACCGGCGCATGGGCCTCGGACCGGTCTTCGGGCTGATCACCGTCGCGGTCGCCACCGCCGCGCCCGTGTCGGTTGCGGCTGCCGATGTGCCGGGCGCACCGACGCCCTCGCTTGTTGACGTTCTTTATCACGCGGATCTCGACGGACGATTCGCCGCTCCCCGCTGCGACGGGAAAACACCGACGACAGCGTCACCGAATTTTGCGGCGCTGGTCGGGACGATGGCTGCCGCTCGTACGCGGGCCGCTGCGGGTGCTGCGGGCGCGGCGGGTGCTCCGGGTGCTCCGGGTGATCGACCGGTCGTCACGCTGCTGGGTGGAAACCAAGCGGCGCCTGCCTTGTTTGCGCGCGCGCTGCTGCAGGACAGTGGCCAGGAAGGCGCGCGCATCGTCGCCGACCTGCTGGCGCGCGCCGGGTACGACGCCGTGGCGCTGGGCCATCACGAGCTGTCCCTGGGCGTCGAGGTGCTCGAGCGCCTGATTGGCGCCTTGGCCGTTCGCGACGTTCCGGTCGTCGCCACCAATCTTCACTGCGAAGCGCGCGCCCGTTCGTTGTGTGCCGCCGTCCGGACCGATCTGATGATCCGTCGGGGCGGTACGGAGATCGGCGTGCTGGCCACCATCGCGCCAGAGGTCCTGCCCGAGATAGCGGTGGCCGCGCGCCGAGGGTTGACCCTCGAGGATCCAGCGACGGCGATCCGCGCCGGGGTGCGACGCCTGCGCGCGCGGGGCGCCACCCGGGTTCTGGTGATGACCCAGGGGCCGCGCGACGCCCGGGCGCTGAGCTCGATCGAAGCCTTGGCCCGCCAGCTGGGCGACGATCCCGTCACCGGCGCGCCCGACCTGCTGCTGGCCGGCGGTCTGTCCGATGAAGAGACGGTGCATCCGCTGCGGCTCTTGCGCCGCGATGGTGCGCCGCCGGTGGTCGGCGCGCCGGCCGGTACCGCGGGACTGACCCGGGTGGCGCTGCCGCTCGGCGGCGCCCGCCTGGGTCACGACGACAGCGACGGATTCACCGTCGAACGGCTGCCCTCTGGTGTGGCGGCCAGCGCGCCCGACGTGGAACAGGCGTTGCGCGCGCCCATCCAGATCTACTGCGAACGGTACGGTCGACCGATCACCTCCAAGCCCGTGAAGGCGCCAATGACCCGCGCGGATTTCACTCACCTGACACTGGAGATCATGCGTCGGCGGGCGCAGGCCGAGATCGCCGTGATCAACGCCGGCGCCGTGCGCGCGATGCCGTTTCCGATCCAGGGACAGATCAGCGAAGCCGACTTGCAAGATGCGCTTCCCTATCCGGCTATCATCGGCACCGCCAGCGTGGCCGGGCCCGTCGTCGAAAACGCGCTGGCGCCGGCCTTGACGAACCGCAAGGCGGCACTGGCGGGCCTGGCCCGCGGGAGCAGCGGTATCGAGGTCAACGGCCGTCCGCTGGACAAGGCGCGGACATACAAGGTCGCCACCATCGCCTTCGTCACCGAGGGCGGTGACGGCATTGTGACCGCTGGCGCTCTGAAGTGGTCGCCGTTGCCGGACGCGCCCGATCTGCGGGCCAGCGTCGCGGCGTTCTTGCGGCAACAAGCCGCTGACGCCGCCGATGGCGCGCTCGACGTTCGGCGCGGCCTGGGTGCGCCAGCGCGTGACCGCTTGTTGATCGTCGGCCTGTCGGACTTTGGTCTCGATCTATCCGACACCACCATTCGCAATGCCGCGTCTTACGGCGACGCCCAGCTGGCCCGCGCCCAGCAGACGTCTTTTCAAGGACAGGCCACGGGCGTGTTGCAGTTGCGGTTGCCGCGCCATCAAGAAGACACGCGACTCGATCTCAAATACGGGTGGAGCCGCACGCAGGCCAGCGGCGCCGGCATGCCGGTGGTCTCGGGCGAGACCGCCGATCTCATCACCTTCACCAGCGTCTACAGTTACAGCGGCCTGCGCGCTCGGCGGACCGCTCGCCGGGTGGTGGTGCCCGATCCGTACGCGCGGGTCTGGGTCGAATCGGAGTTCACCCGGCCCGACGTGACCGCGACGCAGACCCGCGACTATCACCACCTGCAAGCGCAAAGCACGGCGGGCGCGATCTTCACGCTG
>JAXDMH010000763.1:0-11907 GCA_034666225.1 Myxococcales bacterium | reverse complement strand
CTGATGGCTGGGACCTCCACCCTGGCTGTCGCCACCAGCCCCGGCCGCGAAAAGACAGGCGGTTTTTCCTGGTACGGCGGTTGCTGTAGTGGAGGTCATGTCGATCAACGGTGTTTCAACAGCAACGCCCCTGCCTGCTCTTTACGACACGGCCACGCTGTACCGCGACTATGCCGGTCGGGTTTGCCGCTGGGCCACGCGCCTCACGCGCTCGGCCAGCGACGCTGACGATGTCGTTCAGGAGGTGTTCCTCATCGTTCATCGCCGCATCTCGTCTCTGACCGACGTGACCAGTCCCGGCTCGTGGCTGCTGAAAGTCACGTTGAACGTCGTGCGGCATCTCTGGCGTTCGCGCGGTCGGGTGGCCAAACGCGAAGAGTCATGGGAGTGGCAAATGAACGGCGTGCCCGTCGCCGCCAACGATCCCCTGCAGATCCTCGAGACCCATCGTTCCGTCGAGAAACTCGAGGCGGCCATCGCCACGCTGGCACCGCGCTATCGGACGATTTACTGGCTGTGCGAGGTGCAACGTTTGCCGTCGGCCAAAGTCGCCGAAATGACCGGCCTCCGTTCCGAGACGTTGAGAGTGCGTCGTTATCGGGCCCGGCAACAGATCGCCAAATGCCTGGACAGTGGAAACGATCAAAATAATCCAAAAGATGCAGCAATTGACGCAGCGGCGGCGTAATTGATGCGACACCGGGAACACTTCTAGACAAAAGGAGTCGTACGTCCTACTGTCCCGAGACAGCCTAGTTGGTCGCGCGCATCTGATTCCAGGGAGGCCTTGATGGAAGCAGAACGTGAGATCCGGACGTCGATCGTTTCAGGCTCGTACCATCAGTCTTCGTCGTCGCGAACGTTTCGCATGGCCGTGGTGGGCGGCCCCAGCGTCGGCGCCAACCGCGCCATCGATGCCCGCGAGTTTCGCATCGGGAAGGCGGCCGCCAACGATCTGACCCTGTCCGATCCGACGGTGTCGCGCTTTCACTGCGTGATCGAACTGACGCCGCACGGCCTGATGCTGCGCGACCTCGGCAGCACGAACGGAACCCAGGTGGGCGGCTGCTTCGTCGAGCGAGCCTATCTGACGCCGCTGGTCCCCATCCAGATTGGCAGCAGCACGTTGCAGGTGATGTCGGTGTCTTCGACCGACAGCCAGGTCGACACCGAATCGAACCAGGACGCGCGCATGCTGGGCTCCAGCGTCGCCATTCGCCAGCTGCTGGGCATCCTGCCCCGCGTGGCCAACACCGGCGTCACCGTGCTGCTGGAAGGTGAGACCGGCACCGGCAAGACGCTGCTGGCCGAGATGATCCACCGGGCCGGCCCGCATCGCGACGGGCCGTTCATCATCGTCGACTGCGGGACGATTCCACCCAACCTGATCGAAAGCGAGCTGTTCGGTCACGAACGGGGCTCGTTCACCGGCGCAACCGAACGGCAGATCGGCGCCTTCGAGGCGGCCAATGGCGGCACCATCTTTCTGGACGAGATCGGCGAGCTGCCGCTGCAGATGCAACCCAAGCTGCTGCGCGTCCTGGAAGAGCACACGATCAAGCGCGTCGGTTCGACCAAATCAGTGCAGGTCGACGTCCGGGTCATCGCCGCCACCAACCGCGACCTGAAAGACGGCGTCGAAAAAGGCGAGTTTCGCGCCGATCTGTTCTATCGCCTGGACGCGCTCCGGCTGCGTCTGCCGCCGCTGCGCGAGCGCCATGAGGACATTCCGCCTCTCATCGAACAGTTCGCCCGTCGGCTGCGTACCGATGTCGATCCGGGGCTGCTGGAAGGCATCAAGCAGACGCTGAGCAAGCGCAAGGACTGGCCAGGCAACATCCGCGAGCTGCGCAACGCGGTGGAGAAGGCCATCCTGCTGGGCGACTTCAACCCGGGGCTGGGAACGCCGCCGGCGGTCGAGACACCGGGCGCCGAACTGCTGCCTGCGGTGGCCGGATTCGACCTGGGGACCTCTTTCCGCGATGCAAAAGATCACGCTGTGACCGAATGGGAGCGCGGTTACCTGCGCTCGCTCATCACGCACGCCGCGGGCAACCTGTCGCTGGCGGCGCGCCTGGCTCAGATGGATCGCAGCCATCTGCGCGATCTCCTGCGCCGCCATCAGATTGAAACCTTGTAAGGCGATCCTTCGTCATAGCCCCGGAAACAGGCGGGCGACGGTGGCGTAGACCTTGCAGATCCTTTCAGACGCCTTCAAATGTCCCACGGCTGACTGTGCCTTGACCGGCGCCCGCCTCCCTTGCATATAGTTGCCGCTTAGCGCTCTTGCCGAAAACGGAAAACCGGAAGAGCGGCCACAGGCAGGGGGACCCGCAACAAGGAGCCACCAATGACCCTTCCCGCCAAAGTAACCGCGTCCGCCATCGGTCTGATGTTCTTCCTGGCCGCCGCGGTGCAAAGCCGCGCCGCCGATCAGAAAGCCATCGTCGATCAGATCAAGGCGCACAATCAGGCTGCCACCGCCGCGTACAGCGCCAGCGATTTCCAGAAAATGAAGAGCGAGCTGGACGAGGCCGTCACTCTGGCCAACGACAACAGCCTTACCTCGCACGCCGCCCTGGCGCAGACCTATGTGCTGCTGGGGGTGGTCGAAGTTGAGGGGCTGAAACACCGCGACGCGGGCATCAGCTATTTCGTGAAGGCGCTGCAGATCAGCCCGGCCGCATCGGTCCCCACCGCCATGGCCAAGAAAGCAGTGAAGGCCGCCTTTGCCAAGGCGGAAGATCAAGACGCCACCGCCCCGGCCATCGCCACCACTGACAGCAAAGACAAAGAAAAAGAAAAAGAGAAACCGGCCCAGGCCGAGAAGACCGACAAGACCGACAAGGCCGACAAGGCGGACAAAGAAAAGTCGGCCCAGTCGGAAAAGGCCGAAAAAGCCGAGCAAGCCAAGCAAGAGAAGGCGGACAAACAGGCCCAGGCCCAGGCCGAGAAAGCCGAAAAGGAAAAGCAGGCCCAAGCCGAAAAGTCAGAGAAGGCGGCAGATAAGGCCGCAGAGAAAGCCGAAAAGGCCGAGCAGGCCAAGAAGTCAAAAGAGCTGGCCTCGGCCAAAGAGGTCGAATCCAAGGCGGTGGCGGCCCGGGAAAAGCTGGAGAAGGAAAAACAAGACGCCGACAAGCAGTTGAACGACACCAAGGCGCGCATCGCCCAGCTGCAAAAAGAGAAGGCCGACAGCGAGAAAGAGCTGGCCACCGCCAAGGCCAACGAAAAGAAAGAACGCGAAGCCAAGGAGAAGCTGGAAAAGGCCAAGGCCGAGACTGACAAGCAGCTGGCCGAAATGAAGGGCCGGGTCGACCAGCTGGAAAAAGACAACGCCGAAAAGAACAAGCAACTGGCCATCATGCGCGACGGCGAAAAGAAAGAGCGCGACGCCAAGGAGAAACTGGAAAAGGTCTGGCAGGAAGCGGACGCCCGCGAAAAAGAGCGTAAGGCGCGCGAAACCAAAGAGACCATGGAGCGTGAAAAGCTGACCGAAGGCCCCGACCTGCCGAGCCGCATCCCCGAGCCGATCCACTGCACCATCCCCGACGAGGTGGCCGCTGGAACGGATCTCTATGTTCACTGCGTGGCCCAGCCCAGCGTCGGGGCCAAGCTGATCTCGCTTTATTTTCGTCCGGCCGGCGTGGTCCCCTACAACGCCCTGCTGATGGAGCCGAACAAGAAGGGGTGGTCCGTCGCGATGATCCCCGGCAAAAAGATCACCGGGAAGTTCCTGCACTATTACGTCGAGGCCCGCGACGCCCGCCAGGAGGTGGCAGTGTCCAGCGGCAAGCCGTCGTCTCCCAACGTCCTCACCATCCGCCCAGCGGGCAGCCTGGTAGCCAGCCAACCCTCATCCCCCAGCACCGGCTCAATGAAGCAAGCCGGCGCCACCGAGAGTCGCAAGAAACGCACAAAAGCCCGCTAGCCCCTGCCTCTCATTGTTCGTCACCTCTCTGCGTGAGGACCGCTCCACTCCTTCCGGCGGGGACGCGGCCGTATGCCTTCATCCGTACGCAGGAACGCCACCTGTGACGGACCTGCGAGCGATTTTTGTCACTTCAGGTTTCACTCGATAGTCTGCAGCTCTTGCGGAGGAGGCGGACGCCGGAAAAGCAACCTCAACTCTTTCGACTTGTGACAATGACCAGAGAGGCGACCTAGAACGCGCCCAGCAACGCGACGGACGTCCAGCCTCCAGGCCCGACCCCCGGTGACAGCGTCACGCTGGCGCCGGCGCCGTTCAAGCGATTCGATTCGCGCCAGCCCAGCCCGTAAAGGACGGCGCCGCCGGCCACGACCACGCCGGCGGAGATGAAGGCGACGGCGGCTAGCTTGTTGGCGGACTTCATGTCGGCGTCTTTGGTGGTCAGTTCGGGCGACCAGGACTGCGTGCGATCGATCTCGGAGCGAATCTGGTCGTTGAGACTGTTGCCACGCACGGCGAAGAAGACACCGACGCCGGTCAGCAGCACGCCCGCGCCGCCGGCCACCAGGCCGCCCACTTTCAGGTTGCGCGCCCGCGCCGGAGACATCGGCGACGCTGGCGGCGCCCGCGCCGTCAGACCGCTGTCTCCCGCACTGCTGCTTTGACTAGCGCCGCCCGGTGGCACCGCCGGCGCAGCGGACGCCGTCGCCAGCGCGGCCGCCGCTTGCTCCCGCTGGCGCTCGCGTTCGGCCGCCGCCTCGGCCTGCTGACGCTCCTGTTCTTCCTTGACCTGGCGCTCCAGGACGACGGTGCGCGCCCGCGCCTCGGCCGCCGCCGGCGCCGATGCGCCCGCCGTGTCGAGATAGCGTTTGAAGAACGCGATCGCCTGCGGGCGGTTCTTCAGCTCTTCGTAAGCGCGGGCGACGTTGAAAAGCACCCCCGGACGCGGATCGATCTCGAACCCGGCCAGAAATTCGGTGATGGCCAGATCGAAGGCGCCCGCTCGATAGTAAGCCTTGCCCTGATCGTAACGGAGGTTGGCCTGTTCTTTCTTTCCCGACAATCCCGCCGCCGATCCCGCCGAGGGACCCGCCGCCGGCGGCGCCGCCAGGGCGAGGGGCGCGGCGATGAGCAAGCCCATCAGCGCCGCAGCGCGGATCGCCGTCCTCTTCGCGCGCCCGTCAGTCATCGTTGCCATTCCGCGCTCCTAAAAGTCGACCAGGTCGCCCCAGTTTCGTTTTTTCTTCCCCTTGTCGCCAGCGGCGGCGCCCTCCGACGATTTCCGCGCGTGAACAGCGCGGGCCCTGGGCTTGTCGTCGGCCGTCTTCGCCTTCAGCTTGGTTGCTTCCGCTTCGCCGTCATCGACAACCGGCGCAGCCGCGGGAACTTCTGGCGCGGCGACAGGCACCGTCACCGACGGCGCTGCCGCGGTTTGCGGCGCCGCGGTGGGGGCCGGCCCCGCGACGGTGGCCGGCGCCGTCGGCATCGTCCTCTTGCCGCCAGCGACCAGGGCCGCCACGATCACAGCCACCACCGCCGCCCCCGCGGCCAGCGCCAGCAGCGTCTTCCGGGAGGCCAGCGTCGGCGCGGCAATCTCGTCAGCGCCGGCGTCGACGTCGACGTCGAACTCCACCGGCGTGGCGCGGTTCAGGCCCGACAGACGCCTCCGGCGCAGCTTGCTGCGCCCCGTCCCGCCGGTCCCCACGGGAGCAGGAATGCCCGCCACGTTGGCCACCGCCTCGGGATTGATGGCCGCCAGGTCCGCCTCGATCTCGTCGGTCGATTGATAGCGATCCTGCGGGTCCTTTTGCAGCATCCGCATCACGATCGCCTCGTACGCCGGCGGCACGGCCGGGTTCAGCGACGACAAAAGCGGCGGCGCCTCGAAGATGTGCGCGCTGATCAGCTCGCCGAATCCTCGCCGGACGAAGGGTGGCTGCCCGCAGGCCATCTCGAACATGATGACGCCCATGGCATAGATGTCCGACCGATGATCGACCTCGCCGCTGCCCCGGCATTGCTCGGGCGACATGTACAAAGGCGTTCCCATGATCGCGCCGGTGCGGGTGTGCAGCGACGCCATCCCCTCCTCGGCGGTCAACTTGGCGATGCCAAAGTCCAGCACCTTGACCCGATCACCGGTGGGCGTGGCGGGATCGGGGATGACAAAGATGTTGTCGGGTTTGACGTCGCGATGAACGATGCCGTGGCGGTGGGCCGCCCCCAGCGCCGAGCCCAGCTGCCAGGCGATGTCCACCACGCGCCCGAAATGCAGCCCCTTCTTCAGCAGCGCCGTAAGCGACTGGCCACCCAGAAATTCCATGACGATGTACGCGTGGCCGGTCTGGTGGTAACCGAAGTCGTAAATGTCGACGATGCTGGGGTGATTGATCTTGGTCGCGGCGCGCGCTTCGTTGAAGAAGCGGCCAACGATCTCTTTGTTGCTGGACAGCGCGGGCAAGAGGACCTTGACCGCGGCTTTCTTGCCCATCAGGTCATGCTCGGCGACGTAGACCACGCCCATCCCGCCGGCGCCCACACGACCGGCCAACCGGAAGTTGCCGACCTTGGAGCCGATCAAGGCATCGACCTCGTCCGGCTTCGGCGCCGACGTTGCGAACTCATCTTCCGGTTTGCTGATGGAATTCAAAACCAATGTCCTGGAAAGCCTAAAAAATAGTGCCTCGTCGGCAAAGTATGTCACCTTCGCCGCAGCCGCCCAACACTGTCGTGAGCTGGACTTGAGCTCGACGTGAGCGAGGACAGCGACGCGGCGGCCCTTGCTCGCGGCCAGGCGAATCAGAGAAAATCCGCTCCTTATGTTCAAGCCTATCTTGGCGGCAGCAGCGGCCGCCGCCCTCTGCGCGCTCGGCTGTCGCGGCCTGACGTATCCCGAGCGACTGCAGTGCGGGATGGGCGGCGCGTGCCCGCCCGGCCAGGTGTGCGGCGACGACCATCTGTGCCGCACGCCGGGGACCAGCCCGTCGGGCGCCGGCGGTTCGATCGGCGCCGGCGGCATGAGCGGCTCCGACGCCGCCGGTGACGCGCGCGCCGACGGTCCGGCCGACGACGCGGCGGACGCCCCCGGCGCAGATCTTCCCGGCGGCGTTTGCCGGCCCACCACCTGCGCCGCGGCCGGCAAGACCTGCGGCATCATCCTGGACGGATGCGGCGCCACATTGCCGTGTGGCACCTGCGCCAGCGGCCCCACTTGCGGCGGCGGCGGCCCGAACATCTGCGGCAACATGACCTGTGCCCCGACCACCTGCGCGGCCAGAGGAATGAACTGCGGCCTGGTCTCCGACGAATGCGCCGCCGTCCTGGATTGCGGCGCCTGCGGAAATCTTGGCACCTGCGGCGGCAGCGGAAAACCCAACGTGTGCGGCTGCACGCGCTCGACCTGCGCCGCCCAGGGCAAGAACTGCGGCCTCATCCCCGACGGCTGCGGCGGCGTCCTGAACTGCGGCGCGTGCGCCGCCGGCCAGGCCTGCGGCGGCGGCGGCACCGGCAACGTCTGCGGCGCCGGCACGTGCGTCGTCCGCGCTTGCTCGGGCAAGGACTGCGGGTATCTGGCCGACGGCTGCGGCCAGCTGGTGAACTGTGGCGGTTGCCAGGCGCCCGAGACCTGCGCCGGCGGCGGCACGCCCAACACCTGCGGCTGCCAGCCCACCACCTGCGCCGCCGAGGGAAAAAACTGCGGGTTGCTTCCCGACGGCTGCGGCGGCGTTCTGAATTGCGGCCAGTGCCCGACCGGGCTCGCCTGCGGCGGCGGCGGCGCCAACCAGTGCGGCACCGGGACCTGTACTGGCGTGACGTGCGAACAGCTGGGGCTCAGCTGCGGCCAGATCTCCGACGGTTGCGGCAAGCTGCTGGAGTGCGGCACCTGCCAGGCGCCGACGATCTGTGGCGGCGGTGGCATGCCCAACGTCTGCGCCTGCACGCCCACCACCTGCGCGGCGCAGGGCAAGAACTGCGGAGCGATCCCCAACGGCTGCGGCAGCATGCTGGAGTGTGGTTCCTGCATGGGTTACGAACGCTGCAGCGAGGGCGGCACGCCCAACGTCTGCGGCTGCACCAAGACCACCTGCGCCGCCGAGAAGAAGAACTGCGGCAAGATCCCCGACGGCTGCGGCGGCACGGTCGACTGCGGCGTCTGTCCAGCCGACCAATTCTGCGGCGGCGACGGCGTTGCCAACGTTTGCGGCGCCGAGCCCTGTTCACCGACCACGTGCGCCGCCCAGGGCAAGAACTGTGGCCCCGTCTCTGACGGCTGCGGCGCCACACCGGACTGCGGAAGCTGCCAGTCACCGCAAACCTGCGGCGGCGGCGGCACGGCCAACGTCTGCGGCTGCACCAAGACCACCTGCGCCGCCCAGGGCAAGGACTGCGACTCCATTCCCGACGGTTGTGGCGGCATGCTGAACTGTGGCTCTTGCTCGATACCCAAGACCTGCGGCGGCACCGGCATCCCCAATGCCTGCGGGTGCCGGCCCACCACCTGCGCGGCGCAAGGGAAAAACTGCGGCACCATCCTGGACGGCTGCGGCGCGACACTGAATTGCGGCGCTTGTCAGGATCCCAACGTGTGCGGCGGCGGCGGCATCGCCAACAGCTGCGGTTGCACCAAGACCACCTGCGCCGCCCAGGGCAAGAACTGCGACTCCATTCCCGACGGTTGTGGCGGCACGCTCAATTGCGGTTCTTGCACGGCGCCCAACAACTGCGGCGGCAGCGGCGCGCCCAACGTCTGTGGCTGCACCAAGAAGACAACCTGCGCCGCCGGTCAGTGCGGTGCCCTCTCCGACGGCTGCAGCGGCACGCTGGACTGCGGAACGTGCACCGCCCCATACCAAACCTGCGAAGGGGGCGGCATCAAGAACGTCTGCGGCTGCACGTCCACCACCTGCGACAAGAAGGGCGCCAGGTGCGGCACCATCCCCGACGAATGCGGCGGCACCCTGACCTGCGGCAGCTGCCCCGACGGGCAGATCTGCGGCGGCGGCGGCACGCCCAACGTCTGTGGCACGACCCCATGCACGTTGACCACCTGCATGGCCCAGGGGAAAAATTGCGGCAGCATCTCTGACGGCTGTGGCGGCACGCTGGATTGCAAGACCTGCACGGCGCCCTACCAGACCTGCGGCGGCGGCGGCACGCCCAACGTCTGCGGCTGCACCAAGAAGACCGTCTGCGCGGCCGGACAGTGCGGACCCATCGCCGACGGCTGCGGTGGCACGCTTGCTTGCGGGAATTGCTCGATGCCGTATCAGTCCTGCGGCGGCGGCGGGACGCCCGGCCTTTGCGGCTGCACGCCCGTCTCCTGCGCCCAGAACCAGTGCGGCATGATCGCGGACGGCTGCGGAAAGATGATCGACTGCGGAAACCCGTGCTCGTCGCCCCAGACTTGTGGCGGCGGCGGGACGCCCGGTCTTTGCGGTTGCACAAAGAAGACCTGCGCCGGCCAGGGCGCCGAATGCGACAGCGTCTCCGACGGGTGTGGCGGAACCATCGTCTGCGGGAACTGCAACCCGCCGCAGACCTGCGGCGGGGGCGGCAAACCGCTGAAGTGCGGATGCACCGCCAACACATGTGCCGGGCTGGGCCTTGAGTGTGGAACGGTGCCAGACGACGGCTGCGGACAACCGCTGACCTGCCCGACCTGCACGCTGCCCAAGACCTGCGGCGGCGACGGGCGTCCCCACATCTGCGGCTGCGTGACGGCGCTGGCGCCCAATCCCGCCAGCACCACGCCGACAACGGTGGCCATCTCTGCCGCCGGTCTCATCCTCATCAAACCGGCGCGCGCGGCGGCGCAGACCTTCACGCTGGACGCCGCCGCCACCGTCCAGCAGCTGCAGCTGACCGGCAGCTATGCCACTGGCGAAGGGGCCAACAGCGTCACGCTGAGCGTCTTCACCGACGGCGGCACAAAGCCCGGGACCGAGCTGTGGCACGAAGACTTTGTCCTCAACAAGACCAAGTTCGCAGAGGGTGACAACGCCGCGCCGGTCGTCAGCACGTTCACCGTCAGCAAGCCTTTCACGCTGGAGAAAGGGGTCGGTTACTGGTTCGGCGTGGCCACGTCGGCATCAGCGGCGTCGCTGGGCGGATTCATGTCCGATCCCCAGAACCGCGGCGACGCCATCAAGCAGGGTTCTCTCTTCACGTCGATGGGCGGGAACTGGATGGCGAATCGCAAGGCGGACCTGGACGTCACCATCAATCCCTGTCGATAGCCGGGCCGGCGGCGCAACCAAAAAGACCAGCGGCCGATGACTGGCCATGTCCGTAGGTCACTGGCTGGGGGCGACCGCCCAACTTCTTTGGCCTGCCCGCTGCGCCGCCTGCGACGCTTACGTCCCAGAGGCGAACGTCTTCTGCGAGCGCTGCCAGATCTCGCTGGGCGATCTCGGCGAGGTCTGTTCCGGTTGCGCGCTGCCCTCGTCGTTGATCGAGGGGGCCCGCGGCGGCGGTCGTTGCTTTCGCTGCCGGCAGGTGCCGTTCCCGTTCACGCAGGCGCGCGCGGTCTTCCCGTACGGTGAGGCGATCGCCGAGGCGATCGTGCGCATGAAACATGGCGCCCGTCGCGATCTGGCGCGGCGCCTGGGTCGATTGATGGACCAGGCGCTGGCGCGCGCCATCGCTGCTGCCGGACTGGCGCCGGGCGACGTCATCATCCCGGTGCCCCTGCACCCGCGCCGTTTGCGCCGGCGCGGTTTCAACCAGGCGCTGGAGCTGGTGCGCGGCGCGCTGGGTGCCCGGCCGCACGCCGACGCCGCGCTGGCACGACCACGAATCGAGATCGATCAACTGCGCCGCATTCGACCCACGCGCGAGCTGGGCCACGCCGGCCCGGCCGCCCGCCTGGCCGAGGTGGCGGGCGCTTTCGCGGTCGCGGAGCCGGCGGCGCTGCGCGACTGCCGCGTGCTGCTGGTCGACGATGTGTTCACCACCGGGGCGACGTTCACGGCCTGCGCCGAAGCCCTGCGGCAGGCGGGCGCGGCGCAGATTCACGTGTTGGCGCTGGCCCGGGCGGTGTGACGGCCGGGATCTGTTAGTCTTGGCGGCCGCTCGTCGCTCGTCATCGTTATCGTTATCGTCACTGTCATCGTCATCGTCACCCAATGGCCGCCCCGTCGAAAAACAGCAAGGACAAGCCGGAAGACGTCAAGGTGCTGGCCCGCAACCGCCGCGCCCGGCACGAGTATCACGTCGATGAGGTGATCGAGGCCGGCATCGTCCTGGCCGGCTCCGAGGTCAAGTCGATCCGCGACGGCAAGGTGACGCTGGTCGACGCCTTCGCCGACATCGACCGCGGCGAGATGTGGCTGCACCAGGTGGACATCGGCGTCTACGCCTTCGCCCACGGGCGCAACCACCTTCCGCGCCGCAAACGAAAGCTGCTGCTGCACCGGCGCGAGATCGATCGGCTGTCGGGAAAACTCCGCGAAAAAGGCTACACGCTGGTCCCTTTGTCGCTGTACGAAAAACGCGGCCACGTCAAAGCCGAGCTGGCCCTGGTCCACGGCAAACAACAGTGGGACAAACGCGAGGACTCAAAGAAACGCGAGAGCCAGCGTGAGATCGACCGAATGATGGCCAGCCGGAGACGGTAGAGCGAGAAAGGTTTTTACCTGATCGCAGGGATCTTGAAAGGTTGACTTTCGATCAAACTCGTCCGGAACAAAGAGCGGACCGCAGCCCAAGGCCCGCATCACGCTCGATGTCTTCTCAGCGTTGAAGGGCCTTGGGCGAGGACCGCACGGCGCGGCCCGAATACTATGATCTGCATGGACGATCGACCCGCGCCGATCGGAGATCGCCCCGGCTTCGAGGGACGTCTCCGTCGCAAGGCTGTGCGGGTGAGGCGCGGATCGTAAGGTTGCTCCCGGCTGAAGTGCACCTGCCGCGCCTTCCGGTCCTCCCCCGAGGCCCTTCAATGCCGCGAAAGAAGTCGAGCGTTGACGGGGCCTCGTGGT
>JAXDMH010000762.1:0-5626 GCA_034666225.1 Myxococcales bacterium | reverse complement strand
CCCGCCACCCAACCCACGTGCATCGGCACGCCGGGCACCGGGGCGGTGTCGCCGACCTTCATGGCCTGGAAGGGCGCCATGAACACCCACCCCAATATCCCCAACGTCAGCTGGGCCGGTTACCACGACGGCGAGGACCCCGGCACCTTCGCCGACTGGACGACGTACGACGTGACGGCCACCTTCGGCGCCAAGGGCGACGGCACCACCGACGACACGGCGGCCATCAAGCAGGCCGTGGCCAAGGCCAGCGCCGACGTGCAGGCAGGGACGGCGCGCGGCGCGGTCGTTTCTTTTCCAGGCAACGCCAACCACACCCCGCGCGTGTACCTGATGAGCGAGCCTCTCTTCGTCGGTCAGAGCCGGGTGGTCCTGCGGGGCGGCGGCACCGACGCAGCGGGCAACGCAGCGGCGTCGGCCGTCGTGATCGAGTTTCAGAAGTCTCTCAACACGTCGTATGCGATCTCCTCGTGGAACGCCACGGAGTCGTCCTGGTCGTGGCAGGGCGGGATGATCTGGTTCGGGCCACCGTCGATCTACACGTACTGGTCGGCCACCAATCCGAAGAAGGCCGACATCGGTCCAGCCGACGGCTTGTGGAAGTCGGGCGCCACCATCGGCACCATCACCGGCAGCCCCAAGCGGGGCGCCAGCCAGCTCAAGGTGACGCCGGCGACGGCGGCCGCCGCTCTCAAGCCGGGCACGCCGATCGTCATCGAGATGAAGGACAGCGGCAACCGCGCGCTGGGGCTTTACCTGGCGTCGGGTGGTGTGGCCACGGGCTGGGCGGCGGCCAACGCGGGAGACATCTCGTATGTCATGGCCAAGACGCTGCAGTGGGTGGTTCGCGTCGACGCGGTCGCGGACGACGGCACCATCACCTTGCACCAGCCGCTGCGCTTTGACGTCACCGACGCCTGGACGCCGACGGTGCGGGCGCTTCCCTCGATGATCAGCGAGATCGGGATCGAGCACATGACCGTGCGCCTGCGGCGCGATTACACCTGGACCACGGCCACCCACCACCTGGAGAGGGGCTGGAACGGCGTTTATTTCAACAACGCCATCGACGGCTTTGCCCGCGACGTGGTGGTCATGAACGCCGACGGTCTGTCCTTCGGGACCACCGCGGCCAAGAACATCACCTTCAGCGACATCGTGCTGGATTCCGACGTCAGCCGGCTGCCGGGCGGGGTCTCCCCGTCGACCCAGCACCACGGGACGGTGACGCGGTACTGGTCCGCCGACGTCCTCATCCAGCGCTTCGCGGTGCGGGTAAAGCCCCTGCACGGGATCAACATCGAAACCGAATCGATGGGCAACGTCTGGTCGCAGGGGAAGATGGACCACGGCACGTTCGACAGTCACTTGCAGCTGCCGTACGAAAACGTCCGCACGGAGATCACCATCAACAACGACGGCCAGCACGGCGGCCCGGCAGCCTCGGGGCCGTTGCTGGGGGCGCGCCACGTGAACTGGAAGGTCGCCCTGACCGGCGGCATGACGTCGCTGGTGGCGGCGGCGGGCGAGATGCCGGCCGGCGCCCTGGTGGGCGTCACGTTGCCAGGGGGCGGCAACGCCAGCCCGTCGGGGGATACGTCGAACAACGGTCCAAAGGTGATCGTGGAGAACCTTGGTACACCGAACCCGCCCAATCTGTATCTCGCCCAGCGCGCCTGTCGGTTAAGCGCGG
The DNA here is from genome assembly GCA_034666225.1 of Myxococcales bacterium. Classification (GTDB taxonomy): domain Bacteria; phylum Myxococcota_A; class Polyangia; order Fen-1088; family Fen-1088; genus DATKEU01. Next base: position 3,933 of record JAXDMH010000762.1, on the reverse strand, counting down.
TGTCGCCGTCGTGCGCGGCGCTCTGTCCGTGAGCGCGAGCGCGTAACGGCGCCCCGAACAAGAGAGGGCGTGACCGTCCGCGGCAGCCCAGGGCCATATCTACAAGGCGCGGTTTTGGGTACCATTGGCCGCCCAAAATGATCGGCCAGTGGTTCGGGAACTATCGCGCCGTTTCTCTGCTCGGCGAGGGCGGGATGGGGGCGGTGTATCTGGCCGAGCACCGAAGCATCGGCCGGCGCGTGGCGGTCAAGGTCCTGCATCGCAACCTCAGCCTTGATCCCCAGCTGCTGGCGCGTTTTCTCAATGAAGCGCGAACCGCCAACGCCATCAGGCACCCCAACATCATCGAGATCCTCGACTCGGGCGCGCTGGCTGACGGCATGCCCTATCTGGTCATGGAGCTTCTGGAAGGGGAGAGCCTGGCGGCGCGGATCAGGCGCCTGGGCCGCTTGCCCGTTCGCTCGGCGCTGCGCTTCGCCTACCAGACAGCGTCGGCGCTGGGGGCCGCCCACGCCAAGGGCATCGTTCACCGCGACCTGAAACCGGACAACATGTTCGTGGTGCCCGACCAGGAGATCTCCGACGGCGAGCGCCTGAAGATTCTGGACTTCGGCATCGCCAAGCTGCAGGAGGGCGGCGCCGGCGGTTCGGTGAAGACGCGCACCGGCGCGGTGATGGGCACCCCGCTTTACATGTCGCCCGAGCAGTGCCGGGGCGTGCGCGAGATCGATCATCGGAGCGACATCTATTCGATGGGGATCATCCTTTACGAGATGGTCAGCGGCCGCCCGCCGTTCGTGTCGGAGGGCTTCGGCGATCTGGTGAACATGCACCTCAACATGCCAGTGCCCAGCCTCTCGGCCGCGGTGCCCGAGGTGTCGGCAAAGCTGGAGGCGCTGATCATGCGGTCGCTGGCCAAGAACCCCGACGATCGCTTTGCCGACATGGCGGCGGTGCGCGAGGCGCTGAAGGCGGTGCCGGGCGGCGCGCTGGCCACGGCGACGTCGTTTCCGGACAACGGCTCGCTGGTGCCGCCGCCGGGCAGCACGGCCCGGATGGAGTCGTCGCCCGCGTCGGCGCCGGGCGCGGCGACGACGCAAACGACCTCCAGTTCCAGCGTCGGTGAAATCGCCGCGACGCTGCCGCCGCAGCGCCGTCGGGCCACGACTGTGGCCGTCGTGATCGCCCTGGCCATCGGAGCGGCGGGCGTGGTCGGGGCGCTGGCCGTGTACGGCGGCAAGGCGACGTCGCCGCCAGCGGAGACAGCGGCGCCGGCGGTCGCCGCGCCCCCACCGGCCGCCTCGACGCCATCACCCCCAACTCCGCCGCCATCGACCGCACCGATCATCGCGACCGTGACCGTCTCGTCGCAACCGGCGGGGGCCCGCGTGCTGAACCTGGCCGACGGTACCGTCCTGGGAACCACGCCGGTGGCGCTGACCAGAAAGGCGGGCGACCTGCTGGGTGTGAAGGTCGAGCTGAAAGGGTACCGCTCCGCCAGCCGGCAAGTGGCCGTCACCGGCGATCAAGAAATGTCGTTCGTCCTGGAACGGCAGGAAGCGGCGCACGAGCCGCCGCGTCCGCCTCGACACAAGACCACCAACCGCGCCGACGAGGAGCCCGCCAAGCTATGAGCCCCAACCGACTGCGTGTGGCCCTGTTGAACACCGGCGCCAGCGCCGTTCTGGCCGCTGTCCTGACGATCATGGCGCTGGGGACCGAGGCCCGCGCCGCCACCGACAAGCGCGAGCTGCAGGCGCGCGAGGACTTCGCCGCCGGTCGCTACCAGGAGGCGGTGGACATCTTTGCCAAGCTGTACGCAGAAAAGCTGCACCCCAACTATCTGCGCAACATCGGTCGCTGCTATCAGAACCTGGGCCAGCCCGAAAAAGCCATCAGCGCATTTCGCGAATACCTGCGCAAGGCCAAGACCGTCAGCGCCGACGAACGCGCCGAGGTCGAAGGCTATATCAAGGAGATGGAGGATCTGGAGGCGCGCAAGCAAGCGCCGCCAGCGACGCCACCGCCGTCGGCCAGTTCGCCAGCCTCGCCGCTTCCCCCTGCGGCCCTGATGCCAGTCGCCGCGCCGGCCGACAGCGCGACGCTGGCGACGACACCAGCGCCCGCGGCGGCGGCGAATGAGTCGTCGCCCATCTACACCCGCTGGTGGTTCTGGGGCATCGTGGGCGGGGTGGTGCTGGCGGGCGTGGCCGGCCTTGGCGCCGCTGGCGTCTTCACCTCGCACAAGGACGCCGCCTGCGACATGGGAAGGATCTGCCAATGATGACCGCGCGCGGACAAGCGATGGCCGTGGTGATGGTCGCGGCGTTTGGTTTTGTCGCCGGCGGCTGTTCGAAGGCTGGACGGTCGCTGTTGCGCGCCGACGTCAGCGCCGCTCCGTCGGTGCAGGGACTGGCCACGGTGAGGCTGCTGGTGACGTCGAAAGGCGCCACGGTGGCGACCCAGTCATTCGCGTGGACCAGCCCGAAAATTTCCGTGGGGGTTTTTCTGCCCGACAGCGCGACGGGCACCGTCACCGTCGAGGCGGCCGGCCTGGACGCCGGTGGCCTGGGAATCGCGATGGCCACCGCCGACACCTCCATCCAGCCGGGAGCGGCCAGCGCCGTCGTCAGCTTGGTGCTGCAGTTGCTCACGCCTTCTCCCGACGGCGGCAATCCCGACGCCAACGCCGACGGCCCGGTGTCCGACGGGCAGGACCGGCCCTCGTCAGGCGAAACCGGCTGCGAGGTCTGCCCCGACGTTGCGTCCGACACGAAAGATGCCGGCGCGGAAGCACCGGCGACGGAGGCGGCCGCCGACTTGGGCGGCAGCGATCTGCCCATCGTCGTCACCAATCCGCCCAGCCTCAGCAAGTGCCTCGAGATTGAACACGCCGGGCCCAAGGCGATGTGCGACGAGAACACCGGCGTCGGCGACTGGGCCGTCTACTCGGTGGCGTTTTCACCCGACGGAACGCTGGCCGTCACCGCCGGCGGCGACAGCCGCGTCAAGCTGTGGAAGGTCAGCGGCACCACCCTGTCGCCCGAGGGCCGGGTGATCTCGGCGATGCTGCAAGGGCGCGTCGCCTTCTCGCCCGACGGAAAAATCCTGGCCGTGGGCGGCGACCAAGGTGATCTGTTTCTGTACGATCTGACGACCAACCTGCGGACCACCTTGACCGGTCACACCGACCGCATCCGCGGTGTCGCCTTTCGCAGCGACGGGACCCGCCTGGTCACCGTCGATCGCTCGGGCGTGGTGAAGGTCTGGGACGTGGCCACCCACCAGGCCGTCGCCACCGTGACGCTGTTTGGCGGCATGGCCGCGCCCTGGAGCCTGGCCATCGTCAAACACACCACCGGCGCCGCGCTGTGGGCAGCGGTGGGGTTGATCAAGGTTGATACACCCGCCACCGGGACCGGCGGCACGTTGCCCAGCGACGCCGCCTATGTCTGGTTCGGCGATCTGATGAACCCCGCGCAGTCCAAGTTGCTGAACGCCGACACCGACGAAGTCGACGCCGTCGCCATCTCGCCCGACGATCGCGTGCTGCTGGCCGGCGGCACGTCGGGCATCGCGCACGTCTGGGACATTCAAACGCCGACGCAACCGAACCCCGGCGCCATGGTGCCAGCGCCCCTGAACGGCAACCAGGAGGCCATCCCTCTTGCCGCCCTGGCGTTCGGCGCCGACGGGCGTTTCGTGGCCGCGGCCCATGGCGCCTCTTCCTACGGCGGCTCCCTGCGTATCCTCGACGCCGGCACCTGGCAGCAGCGAACCTTCACCAACTCCACGTACTACGGCGTCTCCGTCGCCCTTCGCCCCCAGGGCGACATCTTCCTTGCCGGCGAGATCTCTTGCGGCCTGGTCCAGACCTGCGCGGACTAATGTTCGTAGCGCAATGGATGCAGGCATCAAGGCGCGGGGAGGGTG
>JAXDMH010000761.1:0-6159 GCA_034666225.1 Myxococcales bacterium | reverse complement strand
CCACCCCGGGGTTTCTATAGATTGACCGACGACACAAGCCGATCTCAGCTCGGTCAGCGGGCCGGTGCAGTACTAGGGATCGCCGAAGGTGGGCTGGGCCACGCCCATGGCTTGCTGGACGGTGATCCATAGATCGTTGAGGCCCTTGTTCCTTGGATCCTGGGCGATGGGGATCGACCCGGCGCCGTCGATCTCCTGTCCACTGATCGGGTACATGACGTACTGGCCCATCTTCATGCCCAGCGCCTGACCGCCGGCCACGACGGTGACCATGTTCAGCTGGTTGTGTCCCTCGGTGATCTCGCTGACCCAGACGACCACAGTGCGATCCAGAACGTTCAGCGTCTTCAGCGCGTTCAGGATGTAAGCGAAGCGCTGCGCGTACCACTGGTCGATGGCCGCCCAGTGCTCCGCGGAGGCCGAGCCGTGGCTGACGCTGTGGTGGGTGGGCGAGCCGGTGTCGGCGGCCGGGTCATAGCCCTCGGAGGCGCCCTGCCACTGGATGGTGGCCACCCGGCGCGTGCCGCAGGCGAAGGCGGTGGCGATCATGTCCATCCATAGCTCGCCGCGCTTTTGCAACTCGGCGGCGGCGCCCGGCGGCGACTTGTCGTCGTTCTGGATGGTGGCCTTGGTGGCCGCCATCGCGGTCACCCGGGACGACAGCGGATCGACGCTGCAGACGCCGGGCACGGCGGGCATCTGGGTGACCTTCTGCTCGACCGACTGCAGCGAATCCAGGTAGGCGTCCAGGTGCGCCTTGTCGTTGCTGTTGATGCGCGAGCGGAACGTCGCGATGTCGCCCTTCACGAAGTCGAGCAGGCTCTTGTTCCGCACCCGCGCCCGAGCGATGGCCGCCATCTGGTCCGTGGTCTGCGCGGCGCCGGTGAGGCCCCCGAAGATGTCGGTGAACACCGCCTGGAAGTTTTTCGAGAAGGGCTCGTTGACGCCGGAGGCGCGCCAGTTGAGAAAGTTCCGCCAGTGGGGCGCGTCGCGGTACGGGTCGACGGCGACGACCAGCGGCGTCTGGTTGATGGCCTTGCCGATCGCCTGATCGATCGACGGCCCGTAACCGGTGAACTGGCTGTTGTCGTTGCCTTCCTTGGGCGCCCCCCAGCAGGTGAGGAGGCGGCAGTTGTCCTGATGACTGGCGATGAACGTCGGCGTCTTCAGGCTGAGCCCCTTGACGACGGCGACGTCGCTCTTGAAAGGCTCCAGCGGCGTCAGCGCAGAGCCCAGCGTCAGCGAGGTCGGGGAGCCGGTCCCGTCAAAGCAGGGCATGCCGGTCAAACTTCGCTTGTGTCCGTTGGGCGTGAAGAAGATGAGCAGGTTGCCTGATTGCGCGGGCGCGGCCCAGGCGCTGCGATAGCGCAGGAACGGCTCCAGCAGCACTGCTCCGGCGTTCAGGCCGCTCAGCAGGGCGCGGCGCGAGAAGCGCGGATCGCAAACGTTGCGGGTCATTGGTGGATCCTCCGGTACACGGTCGGCGCGGCGGCAAATGAGGAGAGCAGCGCGCGCACCTGGCCGCCTTTGCTGGTCACGAAGTCACCCATGCTGCGCACGGTGCAGGCTTCCTGCTCCATGTTCACCGAGCGTCCGAAGGCGAACGACGCGAACTGCTGGGCAAAGCAGTACTGGCTGATCTGGCTGGCGCCGATCTGGGCGGCCAGGTCGACCACGTTGCCATAGGTGCCGTTGGCATCCCCGGCGCCGGTGAGCGTGACGGCGGTGTCGATGGGTTTGTTGGTCGTCGGGTAGGCCGCGCGGAACTTTCCCAGGGCGTCGTAGCTTTCAAAGGCCAGGCCGATCGGCTGGAAGGTCTGGTGGCAGGCATCGCAGGCCGGTTTCGCCGCCTTGAACTGCTGGTAGTTCTCCCGGGCGGTGGCGTCGGGACCCGCCATCTGGATCTGCGCGGGGTCGGGCACCACGCTGGCCGGCGGCGGCGGCGGGATCTCGCACAGCAAACGTTCGCGCACCAGCAGGCCGCGGTGAATGACCGTGGCGGCCTGCGAGGGTGCCGCCGTCTTGGCCAGCAGGCTGGCGCTGGTCAGGATCCCGCTGCGCTGGGTGGGGTCCAGCATCAACCGTCCGTCCGTCGCCGGCTTGGCTGTGCCGTAGACGGCGGCGACGGTGGCGTCGGCGTAGGTGTACGGCGCCGTGAGGAGGTCTTTCAGGCTGCCGCCGTTTTCCAGGACCACCTTGGCGAAGAAGGTCTCGGCCTCGGCGTGCATGGACGCATCGATCCCCGGCGTGGTGGGCGCGTCGCCCAGGGCCAGGTACTCGCGCCAGAACGTCGCCAGTTTGTCTTTCGCGCTGGGCAACGCCGCCAGGCGCTCTGCCTGGGCCGTGCGCGACGCTGCGTCGGTGAGCTGGCCGGCCGCCCCGGCCTGGGCCAGCGCCGCGTCGGGCGGCACGTCGGCGATCGTGTACGACAGCAGCGAGGCGATCTCGTCGCCGGTCAGCTCGACCGCTCCCGGCTTGCTGCTGCCCAGCTCGGTCCGATAGAGAAAGCTGGGCGACATCAGCATCGCCTTCAGCGTCGAGGCGATCGCCACCGGCGCCGGGTCCAGCTTCGACTCGCTGCTGAGATAGTTCGCGTAGCCAGTTGTCTCGGCGGCCGTCGGCGCGCGACGGAAAAGGCGCTGGGCATAGCTTTGCACGAACATCTGCGCGCACGTCACGGCGATGGGGGCGGTGGTCAAACAAGGGAAGGCCGTCGCCGCGGCTGATGCCGCCTGCGTGGCGACGCGATCGCTGGCATCGAAGTAAGCCGACGCCAGCGGCAGGGTCACCTTGTCGCCGGTCGAATCGTCGCTGAAGCCGGTGCGGGGATCGATCTGGTCCTTGGGGAACGTGCTGACGTCGACGGCGGTCAGGTTCAGGGCCTGGGCGACGGTGTTCTGCCACTGCACCGCCGACAGCCGCCAGATGCGCGAGGCGGGCAGCTTGGTGGCGGTCGCCGAGCAGTCGGCCGCCTTCAGCGTGTCATACCAATCCAGGCCGTCGCCGTTCATGGCGGGCGGTGTAATGACGCCGACGCCGCCGCTGCTGCCGGGGTTGGCGTTGCCGCCGGGCGAGCCCGACGGCCCATCGCCGATGGCTCCGCTGCACCCGGTCAGGCTGGCGCCCGCAGCGGTGGCCAGCAGCAGGGCACAGCACTGCGTCACGACCCGTCGACGTTTCCTCATGAACCGGTCCTTCAAGACAGGTGAGTGGGGTCGTTCAGGAAAACCCGTTGGCCGCCGACAAATTAAATTGGCTGTGCGTTCGATGGCTCCGGCACCGACTGTTTTGGACCGGCCGGTCCACTCACTTGGGGTGGGGAAAGAACCTGACCTGGTGAGATCTAGCCGTGAGCGCGATTCGCTGACCCGTTCCGAAGGGGTTCGTCATGTTGCCGGGGTCCTGGCCGTGGCGGCCCTTCTGGGCTGCACGGCGCAGATGTCCGGGCAGTCGAACGGCACGGGCGGCAGCGGGCCTGGTGGCCTGGCCGGAAGCGGCGGTTCGGGGGGCGGGACAGGAAGCCCGGGGATCGGCGGCAATGACGTCGGCGGATCAACGGGCGGCGGTGGCGTGGCCGGCACGGTGGGTGGCCTGGGCGGCATGGCGGGCCCGTGTGTGGCGATGGGCGGCGATGCGCCGTCGCTGCCGCCCAGCTTTGTTCCTCTCTGCGGCTCCTGCCACAGCGCTTTTGGCGCCTCGGCGAATCCCGCGGTCCCGAATCTTTTCGCGTCGGCCGCCGGGACGGCCGGTACCGCCGGCACCGTGGCGGCTTTCCTGTCGCAGGTGCGCAACCCGCAAGGCGGCACCCTGATGCCGGCCTTTCCGTCGACCACGATCTCCGACGGCGACGTGCAGAAGATCTTCGCCTACTTCAAGGCTGGCGCCTCGGCCGGAGCGACCACCTGCCCGGGCAGCGACGGGACCAGCAGCGCCAACCTGGGCGCCTGTTCGGGCACGGCGCTGTCGTTCGCACCGCTTTTTGTCGCTGATCAGACGGCGGCCAAACCGATCTCCTATATCGATCCGGTCACCAAGCACCACATCTTTCGCGGCGCCGGGCGCGTGCGTTACCGCCATGAGATGGAAGACACCATCGCCATCTACCACGACCACTATTTCGAGCATCGAACCTTCGAATACATCCTGGACGACAGCACCCCGGCCGGCGGGACCACCATCGGCGTCACCTTCCTGTCCAACGCCAACCAGTACTACAGCCCGCAGTCTCTGGCCGGCGGCCAGGAGGGCGGCGCCGATCTGAACATTCGTTACTGGAAGAACTATGGCGGCGTCGACGGGAACAGCTTTGCCGGGAACGTCGGCGGCGCGTCCAAGAATGTTTTGCCCACTGGTTGCGCCGCCGATCCCAACGGCCCCAGCTGCGATACGAAACGATACACGTACACCATCACCCGGAATGAACGCGCCAATCGCCCCATCCAGATGGGCGACCAGCTGCAGATCGAGTTCGGCATCTTCCTGGCCCGCTATCCGGCCGCCGGTGGCGATCACGTGCGCAACATCCTGCCGCTGCCGGCCGGGTGCACGCTGGACGGCCCGCCCTTCAACAACAAGTGCTACACCCAGGCGAATTACTATTCGGATTCGTTCCGCTACGTCGTCGGCAAGGGCACCGTCACGCCGTACAACGAAGACTGCACGATGTCCGTTCCCCCTGAATTCGAAGGGACCGGGAAAGACTTCCCGCACCCTTACGACTGCTCGGCGAATGGTCCCATCGCCAAGGCGATCGCCGCCGGCACCATCAAGAACCGCATGGGCCCCGACGAGCCGGGATGGTCGGGCGGCACGGCCACGCAGCCTTACCTGCGCCAGCGTCACGATCTGTATTACTCGCAGATGTCGCCGGGGATTCTGGGGGAGAACGCCGCGAATTTCGTCCAGGGGCGGCGCCTCTTTCACACCGACTTCACCACGGGCAATCACATCGAGGTCAACAACGGGCTGACACCCGCCGAGGTGGCGGTGCACGCCGGCGTGGCCGGGCCGCTTTACAACCAGCTGACCTGCGAAGGTTGCCACGCCCACAACAACCGCGGCGTGCCGCCGGCGGCGGGGATGCCCTTTGATTCGGTGGTGGTCAAGACATCCGGCGCCGGCAAGGACACCCACGGCGGTACCAACCCCGACCCCAACTATGGCCGCCAGCTGCAGAACAAGGCGAACGGCGGCGCGACCGCCGAGGGCTCGGCCACGTTCCAGTACCAGACGGTCAGCGACAAGTTCGACGACGGCACGCCTTACACGCTGACCAGACCGACCACGACGTTCATGGCGATGGCGGCCGGCGCGCCGCCGGTGTATTCGGTGCGGCTGGCGCGGCCGCTGGTGGGAATGGGTCTGCTGGAGGCGATCCCCGAGGCGGATATCCTGGCCCACGCCGATCCCACCGACTGCAACCAGGACGGGATCAAAGGCGTTCCCAACCTGATCTTCGATCCCGAAGACAGCACCATGAAGATCGGCCGCTTTGGCTGGAAGGCGTCGAAGGCCAGCGTCCGCCATCAAGCAGCGGAAGCCCTGGCCCTGGACCTGGGCGTCACCACCAGCGTGTTTCCCCAGCACGACTGCGCCGCGGGCCAGACCGCCTGCCAGAGCGCCGACAAGGCCACGCCCGAGCTGTCGGACGCCGACCTGAACCTGCTGGTCACGTACATGCGCAACCTGGGCGTTCCGGCGCGCCGCGATCTGGCCGACCCGACGGTGGTGCGCGGCGAGGCGCTGTTCACGCAGGTCGGTTGCGTCGGCTGTCACCAGCCGAACCAGCACACCGGCAGCGCGTCGCCGTTTCTCGAGCTGCGCAACCAGGTCATCCATCCCTATTCGGATCTCCTGCTGCACGACCTGGGCGCCGACCTGGCCGACAACAGTCAGGGCGAATACGTCGCCTCGCCCAGCATGTGGCGCACGCCGCCGCTGTGGGCGATCGGCCTTTGCGATGAGGTGGCGCAGGGCTTTCAGAAAGATCAGACGCTGAACCCGGCCCCCAACCTGGGCCCCTGCCATTACCTGCACGACGGCCGCGCGACGACCCTGCTAGAGGCGGTGCTGTGGCACGGGGGCGAGGCCACCGCCGTGAAGGCGAAGGTCAAGGCGCTGTCCGCCGGCGACCGCGACGCCTTGATCGCCTTCCTCAAA
>JAXDMH010000760.1:0-6898 GCA_034666225.1 Myxococcales bacterium | reverse complement strand
ATGTCGGTGGCGGTGTCGTGTCCCTTGATCTTGAACCGCACACCCTGGTACGCCGAGGCGTCATAGCAGGCGCCGCCGCCGTTGCCGCCCAGGAACGCCAGCGTCACGCCCGAATACGCCGCCAGGTTCTTGCCCGCATAGTGCAAGGCATTGTTCGCGGCGTTGGCGGTGTCCTTGAGGATCTCCACCGTGGCCGTCCCCGGATACCAGGACCAGCTTCCGTCGCGGCCATCGCCTTGCGCGGGGTTAGGGAACGACAGCAGGCTCTCGTCCATGGGCCGGTCGAGGTTGTCCATCAATCCAGGCGTGCCCTTGCCTTTGACCTGCTGCAGGTCGCAGACCGAATTGGCCGGCACCGGTTTCGTGAACGATCCCAGCGCCGCGGCGTCGATGCCGACGCTGGGCGTGGTGCAGCCGCCCAGCGTGACCGGTCCCGCCGTGGGATCGGCGGTGATGCTGAAGGTTGAAGCCGCCAGCTTGCGCGTCGACACCGGCTTGCCGCCTTGCATGGCTGACACGCCGGGAACGTCCTTCGCGGTCTTGACGATCACGCTGATGGGCGTGGCGTACTTTGTACAGTCGGCGGCGCTGGCATTGAAGGTCAGCATCGATCCCGACACGGCGGCCGTGCAGGCGGTGCGGGCGCGGCGGTACTTGATGGCCGTTGACGGCGTGGTGGTCCACACCTTGTTGGCTTTCCAGGCGGCGACCAGGAAATCGAGATGCTTCTGGTACACCTTCAGCGGCACCGGTCCGAATCCCTGCCCGGCAACCGGCGGATCGTCCAGCATGGTCACGCTGTGCATCTCGCGCACGGCGAACACCTTCTGTTTCGTGGCGGTGGCGGGTGGTTTCTCCCAGGCGTCGATGGCGTTCCAGACGTGAATGTCCAGAACGTCCTCGGGATGGTAAAGGGCGTACTTGGAGTAGGTGCGCGGCCAGACGTCGAAGACCAGTTCCAGGTCGGCGCCCGGACCGGTCATCACCAGATTGGCCGGGTTCATCGGAAGGTTCTCGAAGCCGTCGTAGGGATCGCGCAAACCGGCGCGGGCGCCGATGTGGCCGGCGCTGGAGACGGCCTGGAGGGTGTCGGCCGTCCAGAAATCAAAGGGGAAGATGAAGAACGACAGCTTGTTCTTCACCTTGGTGTCGAACATGGCCTTCGATTCGACGACCTCGTGGGTGACGTTGGCGGCGGTGATGTTGGGGTGGGTGTACGAGTGGTTGATGATCTCGTTGCCCTTGGTCTCGGCGTCGGCGACGACGCTCCAGATGCCGCCGTCCTGACAGGCTTCGACGTAGGGGCCGAGGCCGGCGTTCAGGCCGCGCATGCTCATGGCCGGCACGGCCAGCGTGTCGATGCCACGCAGCTCGCCACCGCACACGTCGTCGTGGATCATGACGTAGGCAGCGGAGGCGTCATCGCGCCACACGGCGATGCTGCTGAACGTGAACGCGCCGGCGTCCGTGGTGCCAGCGCAGGTGGTGATGGTCGAAGGGATGACGCCACCGGGAGGCGGCGGCGTCAGCGTCGTCGAGCCGCCCATCCCGCCGCCGCCGACTACCGTGCCGCCGGTGCCGCTGGCCGTCTGGCCACCGCTGCCGCCGTTGCCATTCCCGCCGTTGCCGTTCCCGCCGCTCCCGTTGCCGCCCCCACCGTCGGGATTGTTCGTTTGCCCGCCGCTGCCGCCCTTTGAACCGCCGGTGCCGCCACAGGCCACGAAGATCAGCGCTGCTGCCGCACAGGCAGGCAGACGAAATTGATGAAGCTTCAGCACGGGTCGCCTCCTTGTCGTCGTCCGGAGAAGAGAGGGCGGCGCATGGCCGCGGCGCGGGGACAAAGTTCTCATACCACGCCGCCGACGGCGCGGGCCCGCTGCGCTGAAAACGTACATCCGATTGACAGGGAAGCGTTACGCCGACCATGATTTGCGCGTGCCGCGCCTGGGGGGCTTTCGGTTTGGCGCGTGGCCTTCTGCCGCGACGCTGACGTTGGTCGGCGCGCTGGGCTCAACCCCTGTGGCCATCCCCGGATGCGGCGGCGCGCACCCGTCGCCCTCGCCCGGCGTCCTGGAGATCGCCGAAGGGGCCAAGACCTCCGCTTTCACCCGCAACTTCAATCCGTTGCTGGAGGTGGGCGACATGCGCTGGCCGGCGCGCGGATCGATGTACGAACCGCTGTTGATCTGGAACCCGATGTCCGGACAGTTCGTGCCATGGCTGGCCGAGAGCTATGCGTTCAGCCCCGACCACCTGCGCCTCACCTTCAAGCTTCGCCACGGGGTGCGCTGGTCGGACGGCCGCCCGTTCACCGCCGCCGACGTGGCGTTCACCTTCGAACTGCTGCGCACCCACCCCGCGCTGGACGTGCTCGGCGTGGGCGAGTACCTGCGGGCGACGCACGCCACCGCCGACGATCAGGCGGTCTTTGAATTCGCGCGCCCGTTCGTGCCCGGCCTGGACGACATCTCGGCGTATCCCATTGTTCCAGGCCACATCTGGAAAGACATCGTCGATCCGCTGACCTTCGCCAATCCAAATCCGGTGGCCACGGGTCCATTCACCGAGGTGACGTCGTTCCAGCCGCAGGCCTACCGCATCGAACGCAACCCGCACTACTGGGGCGGCCCGCCTGCCATCGCCGCCCTGCACGTGCGCGCGTACCCGGCCAACGATCAATCGATCCTGGCCATCGTCAACGGCGAGGTCGACTGGGCCTGCGATTTCATTCCGGCCGTCGAGCGCATCCACGTCGGGCGCGATCCGCTGCATCACCACTATTGGTTCCCGGCCATGGACGCCACCGTGGCGCTGTACGCCAACACCACTGAGGCGCCGTTCGGCGACGCGCGCGTGCGCAAGGCCTTGAGCATGACCATCGATCGCCCGCGGCTGGTGATGGTGGCCATGCACAACTACACGCACCCGTCCGACGCCACCGGGCTGTCCGACGCGCACGAGCGCTATCGCGATCCAGCGGCGGTGGCGGCGGGGCGGGACTGGGTCAGCTACGATCCCGCCGGCGCGGAACGGCTGTTCGACGCCGCCGGGCTGGCGCGCGGGTCGGACGGCTGGCGGCGTCGGCCTGACGGTGCGCGCTGGTCGCCAACCATCGTGGTGCCGGTCGGCTTCTCCGACTGGGTGGTGGCCTCGCAGGTGATCGCGCGCGGGTTGCGCGCCGCCGGCGTGGACGTCACCATGCGGACCCTGGATTACAATGCCTGGAACGACAGCGTGCAGAAGGGCGAGTTCGAACTGTCGATGGGGTGGACGCTTTACTCCAACACCCCGTACACGTTTTACCGCGGCCTGATGTCGCGCCAGTCGGTGAAACCCGTCGGAGTGGACGCCAGCGACAACTGGCATCGCCTGGCCATCCCCGAGGCGGATCGCATGCTGACGCAGCTGGAAGAGACCGTCGGCGTCGAAGACCAGATGCGCCTTTACCATGACCTGGAGATGGTGTTCGCCCAGCAGGCGCCGGCCATCCCACTTTTTCCCGGGCCGCTGTGGGGCGAATACAACGACAAACGGTTCACCGGTTTCCCCGACCAGAAAAATCCGTACGCGCCGCTGTCGCCCAACCTGTTCCCGCAGGCTCTGCTGGTGTTGACCAGGCTCTTGCCGCGATGAGGTTCTTGCTGCGCCGGCTGGGCTTCTACCTGGTGGCGGCCTGGGCGTCGATCACGCTGGCCTTCTTCATCCCGCGGCTGATGCCGGGCGATCCAGCGTCGGCCATGTTCGCGCGTTTTCGCGGCCGCCTGAGCCCGGAGGCGATCGTCGCCCTCCGCAGGGCGTTCGGGTTCTCGGAGGCGCCGCTGTGGAAGCAGTACGCCCAGTACCTGGCCCACGCCGCGCGCGGCGACCTGGGGATCTCGATCAGCTATTACCCGGCGACCGTCGGCAGCGTGATCGGTCAGGCGCTGATCTGGACGGTGCTGCTGTCGGGCGTGGCGGTGCTGATCAGCTTTGTGCTGGGAACGGCGCTGGGGATGCTGGGCGCCTGGAAACGCGGCGGCTGGCTGGACAGCTATCTGCCGCCCGTGCTGACGCTGCTGGGCGCCTTTCCGTATTTCTGGCTGGCCATGGCGGCGCTGTTCATTTTCGGGTTTGGGCTGGGCTGGTCGCCGCTGCGCCAGGCCTACGATGATCGGCTGGTGCCGTCGCTCAGCTGGGCCTTCCTGGCCAGCGTGGTCCAGCACGCTGTTCTGCCGGGGGCCACCATCGTCATCGCCACGGCGGGTGGCTGGATGCTCAGCATGCGCAGCACCATGATCAACGTGCTGTCGCAGGACTATGTGCTGTTCGCCCACGCCAAGGGGTTGTCGTCTCGGCGGATCATGCTTCAGTACGCCGCCCGCAATGCCTTGCTCCCCAACGTGGCGGGATTCGGGATGGCGCTGGGGTTCGTGCTGTCGGGATCGCTTTTGACCGAGATCGTCTTTTCCTATCCAGGCCAAGGTTATCTGCTGTTCCGGGCGGTCAAATCGCTGGATTACCCGCTGATTCAGGGGCTGTTTCTCACCACCACGCTGGCCGTGCTGGGCGCCAACTGGTTGGTCGACGTGGTGGCCCTGTGGTTGGATCCGCGCTCACGGTCATGACGGCGCTGGGGCAACTGCTGGCGAATCGCAAGGCCCTGGTCGGTCTCTGCATCCTGGCGCTGTTCGGCGGACTGGCTTTGATCGGGCCGCTTCTGGTGGGCGATCCGTCGGACTTCGTGGCCGTGCCGCTGTTGCCGCCGTCGGCGGCGCACTGGTTTGGAACCACCGGGCAGGGCCAGGACGTCTTTGCGCAGACGGTGGCGGGCGCGCGCGGCACACTGGCCGTCGCGTTTCTGGTCGGGTTGACGGTGCTGCTGCTGGGGGCGCTGGTGGGAACGGTGGCCGGTTATTTCGGCGGATGGATCGATGAAGGGCTGGGCCTGCTGGTCAATCTGTTCTTGCTGATCCCCGGGCTGCCCCTGGCGGTGGTGATCGCGGCGTATCTGCCGGCGGGGCCGGGCACCATCACGCTGGTGCTGGTGGTGACCGGCTGGGCCTGGACGGCGCGGGTCATTCGCGCATCTGCGCTGTCGTTGCGTCAGGCCGATTTCGTCTCGGCGGCGATGGTCAGCGGCGAGAGCCACCTGCGCGTGATCCTGTTCGAGATCTTGCCGAACATGCTTCCCCTGCTGGCGTCGTCGTTCATCGCCGCGGTCACCTACGCCATCGGCGCCGAGGTGGGGCTGGAGTTTCTGGGTCTGGGCGATCTGGAACGGGTCAGCTGGGGGACGAACCTTTACTGGGCCAGCAACGACGTGGCGCTGCCGTCGGGATCGTGGTGGACCTTCGTCCCCACCGGCGTGGCCATCGCGCTGGTGGGGTTCGCGCTGGCCTTGCTGAACAACGGCCTGGACCAGTTCGGCAACCCGCAGCTTGATCCCGAGCGGGCCTTCCTGCGCGCCACTGGCCGCAAACGATTGCAGCTAAGCGCCGCCACGCCTGTCCTGCGCAAGAGCCAGAGCCATGGCTGACACCATCGCTGCCACTGACGCTCCGCTTCTGTCCGTAGAGAACCTGCAGGTCACGTACCTGACCGCGTCCGGCCCGGTGCCCGTCGTCGACGACGTTTCGTTCGATGTGGCGCCCGGTGAAGCCTTCGGTCTGGCCGGCGAATCGGGCGGCGGCAAATCGACCATCGCCCACGCCATCCTGCGCGTGCTGCGCCCACCGGCGGCGATCACGGCCGGGCGGATCCACTTTGGCGGCGCCGACGTGCTGGCCATGGACGAGGCCGCCCTGGCGGAGTTTCGCTGGAAACAGGTGTCGCTGGTGACCCAGAGCGCGATGAGCGCGCTCAATCCCGTGCTGCGCGTGCGCGAGCAGATCGTCGACACCATCCAAGCGCACAAACGCGCCACGCGGGACGAGGCACTGGAGCGAGCGGCCGAGCTGTTTCGCATCGTCGGCATCGGCACCGATCGCCTGGACAGCTACCCGCACCAGCTGTCCGGAGGCATGCGCCAGCGCGTGGTCATCGCCATCGCCCTGGCCCTGCGCCCGCGGCTTCTGATCATGGACGAACCGACCACCGCCCTCGACGTGGTGGTTCAGCGCGAGCTGCTGGCGCAGCTGCTGGACCTGAAAGACAAGCTGGGCTTTTCGGTCCTGTTCATCACCCACGATCTGGCGCTGATGCTGCAGGTCTGTTCGCGCGTGGGGATCGTCTACGGCGGGCGGCTGGTGGAGACGGCGCCGGCGGCGACGCTGCTGGCGCAACCGCATCACCCGTACACGCGCGCCTTGATGACCTGCTTTCTGGACGTGCACCAGCCGCGACAGGCGCGCGCCGGGATCCCGGGCGCGCCGCCCGATCCGCGCCACCCGCCCGCCGGCTGCCGGTTTCATCCCCGCTGTCCGTTCGTGTTCGACACCTGCCGCAGCGTCACGCCGCTGCTGACGCCGCGCGGTCGCCAGCACGCCAGCGCCTGTCACTTGCCGACGTCGGGAGTGGGACAGCCGTGAACGCGCCCCTGCTGGCGGTGCGCGGTCTGGGCAAGACCTTTGTCATCAAAGACGGCGGCCGGCGCGTCGCTGTCCCCGCCGTGCGCGACGTCTCCTTCGACGTGAACGCCGGCGAGGCCGTCGCACTGGTGGGCGAGTCAGGCAGCGGCAAGACCACCACCGCGCGTCTGATCGCCCGCCTGGAAACACCCACCACCGGCGAGATCCGCCTTCACGGCCAGGACGTCTTGCAAGAGGAACCGCGCCGTCCGTCGCTGGGTTTTCGGTCACGCGTGCAGATGATCTTTCAAGATCCCTTCGCCTCGCTGAATCCCTTTCACACCATCGCCTATCACCTGGCCCGCCCGCTGCTTCGCCACCGCAAGGCCCGCTCCGGGCCCGACGTTGCCGCC